>NZ_JBQLZL010000031.1:0-211618 GCF_052168255.1 Almyronema sp.
GAGGACGTCGAACCATCCTCGGCCGGCTTGAGCGCGTCCCATTGCTATGGTCATAGCGCAATTCTCCGAAAAACAATAATGATTGATAAAGGCGCTAATCAGGGTTGAGCCGTTGCTCGATTAAGCATTAAAGGCCAACAGCCGCAACTCGATCCGATTAGTGTTTACTATTCTTTACCTTGATTCTCATTATAGAGGGTGTTTTTTGAAAGAGGGATTAAATTAGGGGAATTTAATCCTTACCAATCTTGCTGATTCAGAGGCATTGAGTAGCCTCTAAGATAGAAATGAGAAAGATCTCTTAGCTTAAGGAGATCTTTAGAATTGAATGATTGAGTTTATTGAGCTTAGATTTTAGATGTATACAGTTGAAGTGACGTTACAAAGCACGCCGCTGCCCCTCACCGTTCAAAAAAAAGAAGTAGAAGCAGCCCAGAAGCTTTACCAGGAAATTTTATCTGCGATGAAGACGGGTGAACCCAGCATTGTAGAGCTAACTTGTGATCAACAGGCAGACAAGCAAGTGGCTGTTGTCTCGCGTCAGATTATGGCTGTGCAGATCTATGAGAAGTCTGGCGCTACTGCAGGCAAGCAGCCAGGGTTCTTTGCACTTTTAGGAGATGAGGCTAAAAGCTGATTGTTCAAAGCCTTGTCTTTTGGCCACAATCTTAGCCATCGTGACTGAATGAGTATGAGTACTGCGATCGCTGTTAATGACTTATCGTTTAGCTGGCCTTCGGGTAGCAAAGTTCTTGATCACTGCTCATTAAACATTGGTCAAGGCGAATTTTGTATGCTTTTAGGCGCTAACGGCAGCGGCAAGTCTACACTACTCAGGCTTTTAGCTGGGTTACTCCAGTCACAGACGGGTCAAGTCGCCATTCAAGGCAGCGTTGGTTTTGTTTTTCAAAATCCTGACCATCAGTTGGTAATGCCAACGGTCGGAGCCGATGTTGCCTTTGGCTTAGTTGAAGAAAAACTGTCATTCCTGCAGGTCAGGCAGCGGGTTTCTGAGTCGCTAGCAGCCGTCAATCTTGCTCATCTGCAAAGACGGCCCATTTATGCACTCAGTGGCGGTCAAAAACAGCGTGTGGCGATCGCAGGAGCGATCGCCCGTCAGTGCAACATTCTGCTATTCGACGAACCAACCGCTTTATTAGATCTCGAAAGCCAGCTAGACCTCGTTGAGCAAGTACGGCAGTTAGTGAAAACCCGAGGACTGACCGCTTTGTGGGTAACCCATCGACTGATTGAGCTAGATTACTGCGATCGCGCCTTCTTGTTAGATCAAGGGCGAGTGGTTGATCAAGGCGATCCTCAACGACTTAAACAGCAAATTTCGTCTATAGCATGTGGCTGAAGTTGACTAAAAGCTGCCTGTCGTCTTGCCCTGCTTTTGCCATTTGCAAAGACAGGGCATTCTTTTTAGCAGCAGACCTCAGTGGAAAGGGTAAAATAAATTAAATTCTGTAAACTTCCCTCATTTAAGCGGCCTGCTCATCAAGCATTTGGCAGTTCAAGCTAGCAAATAGGTCGTAGTGGCTTTAGCCTTCTAGCAACGCTCAGCTAACTTGAGCAAGGTTTTCTGCGGGGGTGCTCGATCGACTTTACTACTTAACCCTTAAAACTCATGGCACGCTCTCCCATCCGCGCGATTCTGCTGATTGATGGCTACAACATTATCGGAGCTTGGCCAGAGCTACAGCGTACCCGTGACGGAATTGGCTTAGAGTCTGCGCGATCGCAGTTGGTAGAAGTTTTGATCAATTACAGCGCCTTCAAAGGGTTTGATACCCGCTTAGTCTTTGATGCTTACTCACAGCCAACGCCTTGTGTAAAAGAACGGGTGACTCAAAATCTTGCGATTCACTACACAGAGTTTGGGCAAACAGCAGACTCATATATTGAAAAAGCCTGTGCCAAATTTCGCAACGACGTCCGTAAGTTTGACCACCGCTTAATTGTGGCAACCTCCGATCGCGCCCAGCAGCTTACAGTAGTCGGGTACGGCGCAGAGTGGATGTCAGCCGCTCGGCTTGCTTTAGACGTAACCACCGCTCAGCGACGCGTTAAGCAAAAGCTCCGACCGCAAAAGCGATCTTCTAAGCAATTTTTGGTGAGTTCTTTAGATCCGCAGGCGCAGGCAAAGCTAGCAAGGCTCCGTCTAGGGCTAGATCAATAAACTAATTGCCAGAAAAATTGCTCAAGGGCTTGTCAAAGTGGTCAAATTCTAGATACTATTAGATTCGCGTTCCTCAGTAGCTCAGTGGTAGAGCGGTCGGCTGTTAACCGATTGGTCGCAGGTTCGAATCCTGCCTGGGGAGTTTAAACCTAAACAAGTCAAGGCATTGCTAGAACCTTTAGAGCTAAAGGAAGCCTTGCTCTAGACGCTATCAAAAGCTAATTTGTGAAAATAGTCGCTAACACGACGTTGATAGTCTTTGCTCGTAGAAATTTGAACTTTAAAGCTGTAAAACCGCAATTACAGGCTTTAATAGTGACGTAGCCTGTTAAACAGATTTTTTTGCCGTGGCTATTTTTTAATTGAGTTAAGCAAGCATTGCCAGTGCTAGCTCTCCTAGAGAGAACATGGGCTGCCACTATAATATAGTTTGAGAATCTTCATGACTCCTCAAGTAGGGTTTCAAATCGATAAATCCTATTTTCAGTTTTCGTATATCAATACCCGTTTTAAGAAAATGCCTCGCGTACTCGTTATTGATGATGATCCTGCAATTTCAGAGCTAGTCGCAGTCAACTTAGAGATGGCTGGTTACGATGTCAGTCAGGCTTCTGATGGTATCAAGGGGCAAGCTCTCGCGGTTCAGCTAATTCCTGATTTGATTATGCTTGACCTGATGCTCCCTCGAGTAGACGGTTTGACCGTATGCCAGCGCTTACGGCGCGACAACCGAACTGCTGATATTCCCGTTTTGATGTTGACGGCATTAGGGCAAACCCAGGATAAAGTTGATGGCTTTAATGCGGGTGCAGACGATTATTTGACTAAACCTTTTGAGCTAGAAGAAATGCTCGCTAGGGTTAGAGCGTTGCTAAGACGTACCGATCGCATTCCTCAAGCCGCTAAGCACAGCGAGATTCTCAATTACGGGCCGTTGACTCTAATCCCTGAGCGGTTTGAAGCGATTTGGTTTGACCAGACTGTCAAACTGACGCACCTGGAGTTTGAGTTACTCCACTGTTTATTGCAGCGTCATGGTCAAACAGTTTCTCCGCCAGAAATTCTCAAAGAAGTTTGGGGATATGACCCCAGCGATGACATTGAAACGATTCGAGTCCACATTCGGCACTTGCGTACCAAGCTAGAACCCGATCCGCGACATCCTAAATATATCAAGACAGTATATGGAGCAGGCTATTGTTTAGAGTTGCCCAGTATTGAGCAAGCGGAAGCGGCTGTTAGCTAAGAGCCAAACAAATGGCTTTTGTTGATCAAGCCTCGGCTTTTGGGACTTAGTCAAAACTAAACCGAGATGCAGACCGAAAGCCCTTTAAGGCTAAAGTCCGCATCTCGGTTATTTTACGACTGTAGAAAGTCGCTTTTAGAATTCGGGAGGTAGCTTACTCCGAAGCGGCTAGCTTGCGACGACGGACATTGCTGGCTGCATATAAGCCGAATAAACCCAATCCCAACATTGCAGTCGGTTCAGGTACATCTTGGTTTTCTGGCGAAACTTGAATAATTCGAGCAAATAGATTGGTTCGGCTAACCCCTCCTTCTTGAGAGATGAACTGCTCGACCGGCTCACCATCAATGGTGTCGCTGAAACCAATCAACTGGAGCTTATACTCTTTGCCAGCCATCTGGAAGACGTTCTCCATGAACGCATCTTCGATCGGGTTTTCCCAAGTGATCGAGTCTGAGCAGCCAAAGGTGGTAGTAATGTAAGGACACTGACTACCATTGCGCTTTTGCGTGCTGGTCAGGTTCAAGGTTTCGTCGATATTGAGGGTGAAGTCAAATTGCTGGTTTCCGGCTTCGCCCAGATCAAGATTGAGGCTGAGATCAGCTGCGTCTGCAGCAGTGCCACTCCAAATGGTGAGGTTGTAGTGGCTGAGGGTACCTAGCAGAAAGTTTTCTCCGACGGTAATTTCGGAAGGGCCAATTCCCTCAAAACCCAGACCGCTCTTGCCCGCAGTGGCGTAGCCAGTCGCAGGGTTGCCCCAACGGATTTGGGCTTCGTCGCCATCGGTTAGGTATTGAATAGCCGTCCCCCCATTGGGGTTGCTCCAGCTACCGGAAGTGCTCCCAATTGCCAGGGTTTGGGCATTAGCAGGTGCGCTAGCTACGCCTAGCAGAGTTGCGATCGCAACGACAGGCAGAGTTGAAGTGGTAAAGTGTTGAAGTTTCATTTGCTGAATCATGCGGCTGAAAGTATCAAAGTCAATGCTTAATCAGTCACTTTTAATACACACCTGATTAAGCAAAGTCTAACCAGCCGATCGTCAGCTTTGTAAGTTTGAGACGCTTCCTCTCAAAGACTTTAATCAACTAAGAATTTAAGCCAAAAGAACAGCTTAAGTGGCTTAATCCGCTCTCTTGAGGAACTTGGCGCTATCCGAAAATTTACTAACAATTCAGTGGCGATTCATTTTTACCGCCAAAAATGCCAGAAATTTTGGGAGTTTTTCCTGGGTTTGGCGCTCGCTCAACGCCGACCTATTTCGACCGACTACGTTTTTTTACGCATATTAATTACCGCTGGCAAGTATCTATTTTCAAAACACCGTAATTCTTCGCTGCTTTTGTACTCGCTGGAAAAAAGAAATCCTCTGACGGCTTGCGTCAGAGGATTGATGCCAAGAATCTAGGCGGAGAAGCTACCAGCTACGGGTGGGGGCTAGCGCATTGCCGCGAATCAAGCTACCCACGGTTTTAGCCGTAATCTTCAGTTGCACCAGAGGATTGGCTGGAACCACCGTTTTGTAGAGATAGCTATCAAAGGTGAGCTTTTGCACGTCGATATCTGAGCACATTTCTACAAAAGCTTCTCGGGTGGCATCAGAACGATAGAAAACGGTTTGCAACAGGTCTAAAACCTTGTAGGTCATGCCATATTGCTTGTCCCATCGCCGCAGATAAACCTTGAGATCCGCTTCAGTTGGTACTCGTTCGCCACTGTTGGAAAATTCAACAATCGTTTCCGCACACATACGGGCTGACTTAGCCGCAAAGTAAATACCTTCTCCCGAAGATTTGGTGACGGTACCAGCGGCATCACCAACTAGCGCTACCCGCCCTACTACCCGGCGCGGACGCGGATGTTCAGGGATAGGATGAGCTTCAACCTTGATGATTTCGCCCCCTTCTAAGCGCTTGGCGGCACGCGCCCGAATGCCTGCCTGTAATTGCTTGATTTTGGCCTGATTGACCCGCATCGTTCCCGTGCCAACGGCTACGTGATCGTATTTGGGGAATACCCAGGCGTAGAAGTCAGGCGAGACGTCGTTGCCGACATACATCTCGGCTAGATCTTCGTAGTAGGCCATTTTGGCTTCTGGCAGGCGAATGCGCTCTTGGAAGGCGATCGCGTAATTATAGTCTCCAGCATCAATCGCGCGAGCAACTCGAGAGTTGGCCCCATCCGCACCAATGACCAAGTCAACTTGGAGGGTTTTGGCTTCGCCCTGAAGGCTACCGTTGGAATGGTCAGCATAGTGCAGGGTGTAGGGTGCCTTGTCGCTGCTAGGGATTTCTAGTTTGTGAACCGTGCCATTGATTAGTTTGGCACCGAGTTTAGCGGCGCGATCGCGCAAAAAGCCATCTAGTACCTCGCGGCGGCACATGCCAATATATTCTTCTTCTTTGAGAGTGCTACCAATATTGACCTCAATATTAGAAGGTGAGATCATCTTCATCTTGCGCACGCGACGATCGATGATCTCAGGCGGTAAATCAAACTCATCAACCATGCAGAGCGGAATGGCACCACCGCAAGGCTTGGCGTTGTCTAGCTTACGCTCAAATAAATAAGTTTCAATACCTGCTTTTGCCAGTGTCTCAGCAGCCGAGGAGCCTGCCGGACCCGAACCTACAACCGCAACCCGAAGTGACAAGGCAGTCTCTCCACATCGTTACAAACTTACGAAGTGAATACTATCACGCCGATCTCGCCTGTTTTGGAGCAAGCCCCCTAGATATAAGCAATCTGAAATAGTCCTTAATAATCTGCAAAGAAGCGATCGCCAAATCAATCGTTTTCCATTGAGGTTTCTATTGACTTTAAGCCTGCTATTCGATCTTTTAAGAATTTGGGTAATTAAACTGCTCGGTTAGCAAGCAGTTTGACCTTAGCTAGACAACCCTTTTTTTGAGGTTCTCAGGTTAGGATAGTACGCTTGCATTAAGATAAATCAGTGCTAACCGTGATAGCTGGCTTTTTTGCCGTCAAGCAGACCTATGCCTCTCAAACCGAATGATATTTTGCAGCAACTCAATGCCAAGCAAGCGCAGTTTGCCGATTTTGATCAGCGTACGCTAAAGCTTTTGCAAACGTATCAGGCTGCTTTAGTCGAACTCAGTCAACGCGACCCGGTTGCCCTCCAAAAAGCAATTGAGCGTCTGCCCAGCTATTGCGGTGCTATACCTTTAGAACCGCTAACCCAAAGCGATCGCGGCATCATACGAGAAAACTTACAGTGGAACAACCGCGAAGAGAGCTTAGCCTGGGCTAAAGCTCAAATTGCGGGCGTTGCTACTTTTGCTGTAGACGGTTCCCAGATTTTTCCTAGCAAAGATATTTCGCTGTTGGTGGCGCTGGTGCAGATTGGCTGGTACGAAAATCTCCACGTTGAAACAGGGATTTACTCAAAAGACATTCAAACAGAGATTATGACGCCTGCTGATTTATCAGTCGGCGATCGCCGGGAGCTGATTGACCGAAAAGTCAACATGAAGCGCTTTGGCATGGAAACCGAACGCCTAGTTCGCTATATGGAAGAACGGCAGGGCTGCGATCGCTGTTTAGTTTTTTTTGATGGGGCGCTGGCGGCTAGCTTTGCCGAATTGCTAGATGACGAAAGCCGCCAGTTTTATGTCAACCAGCTCACCCAGTTGCTACGCACCAGTCAGCGCTGTCAGGTTCCCTTGGTGGGCTATGTCGATACCTCCTACGGACGTGATTTGACCGCAATGCTACGTCACCTGGCTCACTTACCTGAAGCAGGTGCCTTACGCGATGCCCAAATTGTCAATCGCTTAATGCAAGATCGGTGGGGCGATCGCACACCGCTTTACCGCTGTGATAGCAGCATTTTGAAGTACTACTGCGAGCAGCACGATCAAGTAACCTTTACCTACCTAAAATCGACCTTAGACGGCTTTCCGGCTCGCTTAGAACTACCCCGATGGATTTATGAAACAGGTCGCTTAGACCAAGTCCTCAATTGGGTTCGAGCAGAGGTTGTGATTGGCGGTGGCTATCCCTACGCGATTGAGACAGCCGATCAAACGGCTGTTTTGCAAGCACGCGATCGCCAGATTTTTTATCGCATCCTGCAAACCTGGACTGAAACCAACGGCTTGAATTTGAGACTTTCTCGCAAAATGGTCAGCAAAGCACGACGACGCTAACGTCTTGTTCGGGCGGAGCTACGGTGTGGCTAAATCGGTAGATTTAGCCCAATCGCCGTCTGCCTTCACCGGGTCTTTAAAGCGTAACCTGGGAAAACTAGGGATGCAGTCTGAGTCGAGCCAGCTTTAGCTCTGGCAATGACCACCGTAATTTATCACGCATTCCGTAATTTCCAGGCTTCAGCTATTCGGATGCTGGCAAATCAACTCTTCTCATGCGCTTTAAAGTTAAACCCCCATTGACTTCCGCACCCTTATTGAGGTTCCTCTCAACCTTAAAGCGTAGCCATCAGCCTTGGCTGTCGGGTCTAGTGGCCGCGACGCTGACGTTAGGACTGTGGCAACTCGGTGCCTGGCAATCGCTCGAGCAGCAAGGATACAACCTGCTGTTTTGGCTAAGAGAACATTCAGGTAAAAACATTGCCTTAGATTGGGATGAGCGCATTGCTGTTATTGCCATTGATGAGGCCAGTTTGCAGCAATATGGGCGATTTCCCTGGTCGCGACAGCGCTACGCTGAACTCCTCGATACCCTGGCGATCGCCCAACCAGCAGCCGTAGCCTTTGACATCTTGATGACAGAGTCAACGCCAGAAGATGCAACCTTTGCTGAAGCCGTCTTTTTTAACGGTAATGTCGTCTTAGCCATTGGCGACGATGGCCAGGGCAATGCCCTTGGAATCACCTCACTCATTGCGGAAACAGCCAGGGGGTCTTATCTGAGCGGCCATGTTAAAAACCTGCCCAGTGCCGATGGCGTGAGTCGCGAGGTGCAGCTTTACGAAGGGCAATTACCCGCCTTTAGCGTTGCCGCCATTGAGGTATACAACACCACCCTGGCAAATACGCTCAGAAGTACCGCCGATAAGCCAGAAACGATTCCGCAATTGCCCAGCCCTCACCAGCCCCAAGCGTGGGTCAACTGGCCTGGGCCGATTGCACCTCGTAACGCCGCCGCTTCTGAACTGTCGGTCTACTCATTTCAGGCGGTCATGTCTGGGCAAGTGGCTCCAGCGGTGTTTCAAAATAAATTGGTTTTAGTTGGGGCTACTGCCGCTGGTTTAGATCCGGTGCGATCGCCCTACCATCTCAATCCACCCGTAGGGGGGATTTTTTTTCACGCAGCTGTGATCGACAACTTGCTCAACGATCGCTTTTTGCAAAGACCAACTGGGGCTTGGGTAGGGGTACTAATTCTGGCCATAGGGTTAGTAACCAACCGTTTGCTACAACCACGAGGCCCCCAGGCAAGGCTATTGATGATTTTGGGGCTACCGCTTTTGTGGCTAGGGCTGGCTTTGGCCGCTTTTATCGGAGGCTGGTGGCTACCGCTGGCCGCTCCGATTGGCTGTCTGTGGGGTACAGCAGCCGGATTGCAGCTTCAAGAACAGCGTGAACGCCAACAGTTAATGGCCCTGTTTGCGATGAATGTTTCGCCCCAAACGGCTCAACTTATTTGGCAACAAAAATCGACTATTTTGAAAGGCCATGAAGTCGTGGCGCAAGAGCTAGTTGCGACAGTCCTATTTATAGACATTCGCGGCTTTACCCAGATTGCCGAAAAACTCTCTTCTAACGATTTGCTGATTTGGCTCAATCGCTATTTTGAGGTCATGACCGACTGTATTATTGCCCACGGTGGCGTCATCGATAAATACATCGGTGATGCCATTATGGCGGTATTTGGCGCGCCGTTTCCTCGCAGATCTTTAGAGCAAATCAACCAGGATGCGATCGCTGCGGTTTCGGCCAGTCTGGAAATGCATCAGCGATTGCAAGTGCTGAACCAGGAATTTGCCGCTAACGGTCAGCCAACCATTCAATTTGGCATTGGTATTCACACAGGGGCGCTGATTGCTGGTACGGTGGGAAATCGCCAACGTCTTAGCTACTCGCTTTTTGGCGATACCGTCAATGTGGCTTCTCGCTTAGAGCAACTCACTAAAGAAATTGCGGCAACTTTCCCTTATCGCATTTTGCTGACCGCCGTCACGCAAGGGCATATTAAACAGCATTTTGCCACTCACCCCTTTCGCTCTGTTGTTTTGCGAGGCCGTCGCACCGAAACGCTGGTCTACACAGTTGAGCCGCTGGCTGAGAAAGCCAGTACTTAAGGTAAAATCTGACCCATATAATCGCCCCAGAGCTGGGCGGCTTGGGCGCTGCTGCCATCTGTAGGGGTGTTGTCGTCGTTGCCTAACCAAATTCCGGTTGTAAGCTGGTAGCGAGGAACCATACCCACAAACCATAAATCGCGGTTGTCATTGGTGGTTCCAGTCTTGCCCCCTTCCCCCAATCCCAAAAAAGCGTTGCGTCCAGTGCCCCCTTGAATCACCCCTTGCATCAGCCCTACCAGGGTATCGGCAACGGGTGGAGACAGCGCTGGCTGATTGGCATCTCCAGCTTGGCCAAATTCGTAGATAATTCGGCAGGTTTGCGGATCTTGCAAATCGGTGCAGTCGCTGCTGTCTAGCACACGAACAATACCGTGAGGACGATTCCAAACGCCTTCATTGGCGATCGCTGCAAACGCCCCTGTTATTTCTAGGGGGGTAACTTCACTTTCGCCTAAAACCAAACCAGGCACCGGATTGAGATCTGACTCAATTCCCAGTCGCTGAGCCGTTTGCACAATATTGTTGAGGCCAGCTTCTTGAGCAATCCTCAGCGCCACTACGTTTTCAGAACGAGCCAGTCCGGCATACATATCGAGGGCACCGCCGCCAGAGCGACACCCCTCAAAAAACTGCCCTTGCCAGGTCAAGCCACTACAGCCAAAAGTTGTGCTAGGAGAAATGTCTTGTTCTAGCGCCGTTGCATAAGCAATTACCTTAAAGGTGGAACCGGGCTGACGCAGCGCCTGACTGGCTCGGTTAAACTGACTTTCTTGATAGTCTGCTCCCCCTACCAGCGCTTGAATAGCGCCGTTTTCCGTATCTAGCGTTACCAAAGCGCCTTGTGAAAATCCAGAAGCGCTCCCCGCGCTGCTGATATAGCTTCTGAGCGACTCTTCTGCGGTTTCTTGCGTATCTAGGTCGAGGCTGGTTTCAACAATAAAGTTGCCTTCTCTAGCTAACTGGATGCCCAAAACCTGATCTAACTCATCAAAGATGTAGCTATAAAAGTAAGGAGCGCGGGTATTGGCGAGTTGTTCTCTAGCTTTCGGGCTAATTTCAATGCGCGATCGCCGAGCCCGCCGCGCTTCTTCCTGGCTAACCATACCTAAGGCCGCCATGCGATCGAGCACGCGATTACGATACTCAACAGCCGCCTGATAATTTTGCACGGGGTTAAAAGCATTCGGGGCTGGCAAAATCCCGGCTAGGGTCGCAGCTTCTGAAAGATTGAGCGATTGAGCCGGCTTGTCGAAGTAAAACTCGGCGGCATCCTCAAAGCCGTAGAGATTGCCCCCTAGATAGACCCGGTTTAGATAGGTCAACAGCAAAAAGGTTTTGCTATGAAAAGCCTCTAGCTTTAGAGCTACGATCGCTTCTCGAATTTTGCGTCCAGTCGAATCGTCAGTGCCAACATACTCACGGTAAATGCTGCGGGCAAGCTGCTGGGTAACGGTGCTGCCGCCTTCTCGGATTTCGCCGCCTCGAACATTCGTAATTAGTGCCCGCAGGATTCCTAGTGGGTCAACGCCGAGGTGCCAGTAGTAGCGGGCATCTTCTGAGGCAATTACGGCTTTGGGCAGGTAGGGGGAAAAGTCAGCCAGCCGCTTTTGTTCAATGTGCGCTTGGTTAGATTGGGGGCGTAACGGTACACGAGTGCCGTCTTCTTCAGCATAAATAATGACCGGGCCTTGCACTGATTCTGGCAGTGGACTTACTCGAATTTTGGGCCACTCTAAACCTACAATCCACAAAGCGATCGCCGCTGTGAAGCCAGTAACGCCATAAACTCCGTAGCGAGCCGTCTGCACATACCAGGGCGGAGGATCAATGTATTGGATGGTGACGGCATTGGCTAACTCAGTAGGGCCTAGCGTATAGCGATCGCCATGACGCAAAACCACCTTAGACAATCGTTTTTTGCCGCGATAAATGCCGTTGGTCGAGTCTCGATCTTTAAGAACAAAAGGATTACCCGGCTGTGTGCGATCGCGCGCCAAAGACGCATGCACCTGACTGACAATCGGATTGCGAATTACGATATCGCTAGACTTCGAGCTACGACCAATAACATAGCGCTCACCTAAAAGCGGAAAAACCTCTGTCTTACCCCCTGCTTCTTCCACATGAAGCTCGGCGACTTGAGCGCCGGACTTGAGGGCAAATTTGGAAAAATCTACCTTAGCCCGTACTGTTTGGAAGGCTTGGGTAACCGTATTAAGCAATGTCTGCTGAGGGTTAGGCGGCTTCGATAAAGGCATAGCACAAGAAAGACCTTAAAAAACCTAGCAAAACGACGCACACCGACGAGCGGCAAGTTTCTAATTGACCTACATTCTACTGACTATCGCGCTTAGGTCGAAAAGCCGCTAATAGCAAACAGCCAATTCCTACATTAATAAACACATCAGCCAGGTTAAAAATCGGAAACTGAATCAGCCGAAAATCTAAAAAATCGACGACTTCGCCAGCCAGTAAACGATCAATGCCGTTGCCTAACGCCCCGCTCAAAATAAAACCATAACCAGCTTCTTCCCAGCGGTTCGCTAGCGATACCCAAAAGCCTAAAGCAATTAAGCCCAAACTCACAGCTAGCGACAGCCAGCGGAGCCAGTCGCCATTTTCACTAAATAAGCTGAAGGCGGCTCCCTTGTTGGTGACATAAGTCAAATGGAAGATACCTGGCCACAACGGTATAGTTTGCGGCGGTATTGTCAGCTCAAAATTGTTAACGACCCAGAGCTTTGAGAGCTGATCTAAAACTAAGCCCGCGATCGCGGCAACCCAAAAAAACCGATTTTTAATCTGCATAACGCACTAATAAAACATGAGCTGCCGCACAACAAAAGCAATCACTGACACGGCACAAGCCACAGCAAGCTGCCCTGGAATTCGATAAACCGAGTAAACCAGAACCGCCTCTGTCAGGCTAATCGGTACCGCAGTGGCCCACCCAATTGTGTAAGCAAACAGCAGGTAAACCAAACCACAAGCGTGGATCACCATCAGACCGCAAACACAGCCAAAGGCCAACATTTCTAGTTTAAGCTTTGTACGAAAAGCCCAAAACCCACAGATCCAAGCTGCCGGAATAAACCCAATTAAAAAACCAAACGTTGGTTCTCGCACATAGCCAATGCCACCGCCTTGGGTAAAAACCTGAAACTCAAAACTATGAAACAACACCAATCCTAAAGCTAAGTATGCGATTTGCGCCAAAGTAGCGGCATTTTTTCCGCCCAAGCAGCCCGTTAGCAACACTGCCCCAACTTGAAAGCTAACGCCTAATGAGAGGGCGTGAACGCCAACTTCGCCCCAATGCCAGGGAGGGCTGGTAATAAAAACTTCGAGCCAAGTCCCCGCAATGGTTAGGATTAAGCCAATTAAGGCCCAAAGCAGCTCAGTGGGTGCAAACACCTGATTGATCCTCTAGGGTAAATGGGATATTTTACATCGCCTCTTTAACCGCGAGTTAAAATCAGGGCTTTCTTGCAAAGATTAGGGTTGGGGCTGTTGCTAACAATAGAACCGCGATCGCCCTTTTTAGTCCCCCTTGTTGACAGTCCTCAACTCTAAAATTAAGACATCCAAATTGCTAAAGGCTCCTTCAGCCATTGATTTAGCCTTCTGCTGTTGCCTCAACCATAAAAGACCTGTGCCGCCAGCAAAACAAAGTTGCTAGCAACACAGGCCAAGGTGCAAGATGAGCGAGAGCAGCTCTGAAAGATTGCCGTAAAAAACTGGTCAGACCCCTCTGAGATAGAGCCTTATTTGTTTGCAGACGTTCCAGCTTGAAAGTGTCTTAATAGCTGATGGGGAGGCAATAGACGGCTTCAGCCCTTTAAAGCACGCTCTCAGTCTGGGTTTAGAAGGGGGGCAGACCAAAGCTAATTGCTGGGTTAACTGCATTGGGGCATGGTCGAGATTTTTTGGGGCTAGAAACGCTCTCAACCAATTGCCCTAGGCACTCAGAGATTTCGAGCAAGTTGATAACACCTAAACAAAATCGAAGCTGCTGCTGGCCAAGTCAAGATTAGCGTTGCCTTTGACCACAGCGATAAGGTCTTCTCCACTGGCCGTATTCAGGTAGATAGCGGTTCCTTTCGGCTGGCCTGCCGGAGCCGAGCCTAAGGAATATTGTTCGGCACGGCCATGCAACTGTATCACGTCTCCTTGGTTAGCGCGGAAGTCATGGATTAAGGCGTAGTCACTGTCTCCGCCACTGCCATAGAAGCTCTGGGTTGCATCTCCCAACCAGAAGGTATCGGCGTCGCTACCGCCAATGAGATCATCCTGTTCCGCTAGACCCACTTGAGGGGCGCTGGGATCGGTACCAATTAGCTGATCCTGACCGCTACCACCTTTGAGGATGTCTCGGCCTAACCCTCCTTCCAGGACATCGTCACCTGCTTCGCCAAAGAGGCGATCGCTGTCTTCACCCGCTTTGATTTGATCGTTACCGCTTCCTCCTTGCAGCCAGTCATCGCCGCTATCCCCCCATAGCTCATCGTCATCGTTGCCACCATTGAGGCGATCGCGCCCCATGCCACCGACTAATTGATCATTGCCGTTTTCACCAAAGAGGCTATCATTGCCTTCTCCGCCTGCCATTGAGTCATTGCCAGCCCCGCCGCGAAGCAGGTCATTGCCACCCTCACCAAAGAGCGCATCGTCGCCTTGGTCGCCAAAAAGCTGGTCGTTGCTATCGCCACCTTTGATCTGGTCGTCGCCTGCACCCCCTTGCAGCCAATCGCTACCGTCATCGCCAGAAATGACATCGTTACCGAGATCGCCTTTAATGCGATCGCGACCCAATCCCCCTTGAAGGTTGTCATCTCCCTCATTACCCAAGAGGACATCGTTTCCATTGTTACCTGTGATGACATCGTTGCCGAGGCCGCCTCTAATTTCGTCATCGCCGTTGCCACCCAAGAGAATGTCATCGCCGCCATTCCCAAAAATTTTGTCGTTGCCAGCTAGCCCTAAAATTTGCTCAGCTTCAGCCCCCCCTCTCAGCAGATTGCTGTCTTGATCGCCAGAAATAGTGATTACAGAACCTTGGTCTGGCCCTGTCGGCGGGCTACCTGTTCCGCTACCATCAGCAGGCGTTGGTGTACTGGGTAAACCTCCACCGCTACTGCTAACACCACCCGACTCTTGCGGCGCAGCAACATTAGGCGCAGACGGAGATGGCGTTGGCGCAGGCACCGAATTAGAGAATTCATAAGCTCCCGCATCAATTCTGCCGCCTTTAGGCCGCTGCACCTCATTGAGAGCGTTTTGAGCATAACGCCCAATCTGGTTAGAACCTCTATCAATCGCCGCAGATGACTGAGACAACCGAAAATCTTTTTTATCGGCGTTAACAAAACCGACTGAATCAACTGCCGTATTTTGACGCTGTTGCAGGTTACTAATGCTTCCCCCTGTTTGATAAAGCTGACTAAAGCCATCGGTAAACAGGTTGTGATCCACAGTTACATTGCTAACGTTCGCAAAATAACCATTTCGATAAGTGCTATCGGCAAAAATGTTGTTGCGGATTAAAACATTGTTAACCCGTTGATAACCAGAAGCTAGATTGCCACCAATGACAATTGCCTGCACGTTACCTGACAACGTATTGTTGAGTATTTCAACTCCCTCAACATTGTGGCCAACCCCAATGCCAGAACCTCCATTTACCCCTTGCTGCCCGTTATCGTAGACAACGTTGTTGTAAATACGAATATCTGACACCTTGCCAACACGGGCGACCTCATCAGCAATGACAATGCCATCTGCTCTGTTGCCATAAACCGTATTGTTGTAAATGTCAACGTTGAAGGTATTCGCTCTGTTGCCATCTACATAAATAGCAGGCCCCCCTCGATAACCACCGTAGCCGCCAGAAATTTGAGCGGTTCCAGTCACCGTATTGTTATGAACTGAACCGTTGCGAGAACCCGTTTTAATGTCTATGCCTTCTTTCGTTGTGTTTTTAACGAAATTACCAGCAACCTCAAATCCATCAACTCCCCAAAGCGATAAAGCTTCTTGCGGCGAACCCTGATCATTTGAGGTTTTCCACTTCCAGTTTGCGCGTTCAACGGTGTTGTTGAGTATTTTGATATTTGAGCTAGTAACTTCTGCTTCGCCACCGCCAAAATAGGTGTCAGGCATAACAATAATGCCGGATGCCCCTGTTTCGTAGGTATGATTGTTTTGAACAATCATATTGTTGGCATCTCGCAGTGAAATTCCAGCCCAAGAGGTATTTTCAATTCGAAAACCATCAATCACCCAATAGCCTTCGCCAGCAGACTGAATAACCCCTTCACGAAACCCACCTGCATTAGGATTAGGATCCCGCAGAATTACATTGCCATTGGCCTTTAAGTTAATATGCCCTTGCTGGCTATTACCTGATTTTTCTAAGGTGATTGACTCTCGATAAGTCCCTGATTGAACCAAAACTGTATCGCCTGCTTTTACAGGTGATCTTTGGCTCACTGCATAGCTAATGTCTTTCCAGGGTAGCTCTTTAGTCCCTGGATTTTTGTTGTTACCGTTCGGAGAAACGTAGTATGAGCGACTGTTCGTATTCATTGATTGCTCGCGAATTAACATCAGTCGGCATTGCACCCTAATCCAGATTCTAAAAGTTTTAAATCTGGCAAAAAACCAGAACCTTTTAGCAGACCTTCACTTCACACTTTATAGTAAATTCATGATTGAATGGTGAACTGTGAAAGTACGGATTTAAGAGAATAAAGATGACAAAGCCCTATTAAATTCAGAGTCTTTACTGATTAGATTTACTACTAGCCAATCTCTGTTTTACGCCCAACAAAAAGCTGAAAATTAAAACAAATAGACATTTTCGAAAAACCTTTAAACATCTCAGTTCAACGTACAACTGCCCGCTAAAGTTTGGCCTTTCTCGACTAAGGGAAAAGCGTCAAATTTGAATATCTTTTTCCAAGCAGCTTAAAACCAGCTACCTGTGAGAAGGTAGGCTTTAAGGGTGCGAAATGCAGTATTTAGAGATAAAAACCAGAAGAGAACTCAACTAGAGAGGCTGCAGCCTTGCTTCAGCATTTCGATGCAATTTGATTCTCATTAGCTGAGTACTGATTACCTATTACCTTAAAGTCGGATTTTGGAATCGTGTATCTGCTGTCAACTCTTGGGATGCTAAACAGTTTCATTGTTTTTTAGGGATATCAGAAGCTTGCTTTTGAATCACGAAAATAAGCAACTCTGTTTTTCCAACAAACTACGCTTTGAAACTACATGGACTTTTGCTGCACCTGAGTTCTGACAAATTGATAAGCGACCTAAGGTTATATCAGTGAGGAATAGAGTTTGATCAATCAATCCACACTCGGATCAGTTATAGAAGCTTCTGAACGGCAAGGCCAACAGTGTTATTACGGATTTGTTAAGTTAACTTTATATTGTTTAGACGGCTGGTAAGTCATCTTACAGGCTATTCACTGATGGCTCATATCGTTGTCATTAGCAAAGCTAGAAGCAGGCAGGGGGCATTAAGCGCTGATGGCTTTGCTGTCTTCAGTAGAAGAAATTTCGCTCAAAATAGTTCCGCATCGGCGGCAATACTGGGCGTCGGGTTCGTGCAAGCTGAGGCCGCAACCAGTACAGGTAATTTCGATCGCGTTGGTAACTTTGCTGAACTGACGAATAAGATTGCCAATTTGAGTAGGTATAAGGGCAATCCCCGTCAGGATCATGACGACGGTAAGCCAGCGCCCAGCTTCTGAAATGGGAGTCAAATCGCCAAAGCCAACCGTCGTCATCGTCACAATCGCGAAGTAAACGGCATCTAGAAACGTGCGAAAGTTGCCGGGATTTTGAGGATGCTCAATTTGAAACATCAGCCCTGCATAGATAAAGATGATGGCAAACAGGGTGAAAAAAATACGAGCAACCGCAAGGCTATCGCTGGTTGTTAGCCGTCCAAACAAGGCGCGATCTTCAACAAACCGAACCAATCGCAGAATTCTTAGCCAGCGCACCAGTCGGACAAAGCGGAGGTCAAAAAATCCTAGTAAGAACGGTAGAATCGCAATTAAATCAGCGATCGCGTAAAAGCTCAGAACATATTGCAGCCGATTGGTAGCGACCCACAGCCGCAGCAAGTACTCTACTGTAAACAACCCCAAAATGGTGAAGTCTACAATCTTCAAAAGATTTTGGGTTGCGATCGAAATTGGATAAGTCTCAACAATAAAGATGGCAGCAGAGAGCAAAATCAAAGCGGCGATCGCAAAATTGACGACTTTACCAACCACAGTAGTCGTATCTTCTAAATAAAAAGCAATCTGCTGGCGGAGCGACATAGCTTCAAACTCGACGGGCAAAATGCCTACGGGCGGCATTTCGTGGATTTAAAAGGTGGGCTAAGATGACGAAGCACTTGTGAACAGTGGCCCAGCAGGGAAAGCCTGGTGAAAGTCCAGCACTGTGCCGCAGCTGTAATGGCGTCGTGTTGCGTTTTCCGTTTTCAGTTTGTCTTTTGAGAACTCAGAATTTGAGCAGCACGACAATACCTGAGTCAGAATGCCTGTTTGCCACTTTTTCACTCTACTGCCTGCGTCGCACAGGAGCGGAGTTTTGTCGTGATGACTTTTGATCCTCTTATTCAGACTTTGGTTCAGTTAGAAGCAGCAGAGCCACTGCTACAGCCAGCCCTGCCGCTACAACGCCCCTTATTGCTTATCGGTCATGGCAGCCGCGATGCCGAAGGCCGCCAACGCGTACTCGATTTTGCCGCTGCTTATCAAGCTCTTGATCAGTCGCGACCAGTCATTCCCTGTTTTTTGGAGCTAACTGAGCCAACCATACAAGACGGGGTCGATCGCTGTGTGGAGCAAGGGTTTACTGATATTTCAGTTTTGCCTGTCTTGTTGTTTGCCGCTCGTCACAACAAGTTTGACGTCACCAACGAACTTGACCGTGCCCGTCAACGCCACCCCCAGGTAACCTTTCACTATGGTCGCCACTTTGGAATTACGTCAGAAATTTTAGACTTGTGGCGATCGCGCCTTGATTGGCTAGACCAGCCTGAGCAAAACCGCCAAGCCATTAGTCGAGCCGAAACCGTATTGCTATTTGTTGGACGCGGGGCCAGCGATCCCGATGCCAATGGCGATGTCTACAAACTAGCTAGAATGTTGTGGGAAGGCAGCGGTTACAAAACGGTCGAGATTTGCTTTGTCGGTATCACTCATCCCCGTCTAGAAGAAGGGTTTATGCGATCGCGCCTCTACCAGCCCCAGCGCATTATCGTGTTGCCTTACTTTTTGTTTACTGGCGTCTTGGTCAAAAAAATTCTGGCGATCGCCCAGCAGCAACAAACCCAATTTCCCGCGATTGACATCACCTGCTTACCCGAAATGGGTCTGCATCCGCTCTTAATGCAAGTAATGCGACGGCGCGAAATTGAAACACAATTAGGACAGGTGCAGATGAATTGCGAAGTCTGCAAGTTTCGCTTAGCAGCTGCCGCAAATCACGACTCCCCTCATGGACACCCCCATAGCCATCATGGACATCCGCACCCGCATACCCACGAACATGATCACACCCCTGCAACGGCTGATCCCTATGATCAACCAGCCCATTACCATGCCCGCGCTTGGCAAGTTCCCTAAATGAACGAAACCCCTCAACCGATGGCTGATTTTGCTGTTGGCGATCGCGTTCGCCTCACGACGCCGCCCCCTTACCTTAAAACTGCCGACACCATGCCCATGTTGCGCCCTCCCGACCTGGTACAGCTAGGTGAAGAAGGTACCATTGTCGATCGTCGCCCCGGTGGCTATTGGGGCGTCAAGTTTGAGCGCGGTACCTTTTTGATCGACAGCCAGTATATAGAGGCAATGCCGACTCATCTAGATAACAGCTAAGCGTTATGCTTTTCCTTTGGCAAGTAGGAATGCGGCAGGAAGCAACCCTACTCCCTTTGGCTGAGCCTGCAGCAGACCCGCTAGAAGTTGGGTAGATAACCGCCCAAGGATAGCGATGGAGTGGGTTACAATTATTAAGCATTCGTAACAGGATTCTGTTGAATTGATAAATCCTGTTAGTTCTTTTTGCTGACCTAAACAATCGTACCTTCCAGGTCTTGGAACCATGACTCTGCCCATTCGCAACGTTGCCATCATTGCCCACGTTGACCACGGTAAAACGACGCTTGTCGATGCCTTGCTCAAACAGTCTGGTATTTTCCGTGAAGGCGAAGATGTCCCTGACTGCGTCATGGATTCTAATGACTTAGAACGGGAGCGCGGCATTACAATTCTCTCGAAAAACACAGCGGTTCACTACGGCGAAACGCTCATTAATATCGTCGATACCCCCGGCCACGCCGATTTTGGCGGCGAGGTTGAGCGCGTCCTCGGCATGGTAGATGGCTGCATCCTAATTGTCGATGCCAATGAAGGCCCCATGCCCCAAACTCGATTTGTCTTAAAGAAAGCGCTAGAGAAAGGGTTGCGCCCGATTGTCGTCGTCAACAAAATCGATCGTCCCCAAGCCGATCCATTTGGGGCGGTAGATAAAGTTCTCGATCTTTTTATAGAACTGGGTGCCGATGACGATCAGTGTGAGTTTCCTTACTTGTTTGCTTCGGGTCTGAGCGGTTACGCCAAAACCGACTTAGAGGCCGAAAGCGAAGACATGCAGCCGCTGTTTGAAGCAATTTTAGACCATGTCCCCCCCCCGATTGGCGATGTTAACAAGCCCTTGCAACTGCAGGTAACCACGCTAGATTATTCAGAATATCTAGGCCGCATTGTGATTGGTAAAATTCACAACGGTGTGATCAATTCAGGGCAGCAAGCAGCGCTAATCAAAGAAGACGGCAAAATCGTCAAAGCCAAAATCACTAAGCTGATGGGCTTTGAAGGTCTAAAACGCATTGAAATCGAATCAGCTTCTGCCGGGAGCATCGTTGCCGTTTCTGGTTTTGCGGATGCCAACATTGGTGAAACGATTGCTTGCCCAGATGACCCAGAGGCTCTGCCACTGATTAAAGTGGATGAACCCACGCTGCAAATGACCTTTGCCATCAATGATTCACCGTTCGCCGGACAAGAAGGTGACTATGTAACCTCACGGCAAATTCGCGATCGCCTGATGCGTGAACTTGAAACTAATGTGGCGCTGCGCGTTGAAGAAACCGACTCTCCTGATCGCTTTGCTGTCTCTGGGCGGGGTGAATTGCACCTGGGTATTTTGATTGAAACCATGCGCCGTGAGGGGTATGAGTTTCAGGTGTCCCAGCCGCAAGTCATCTACCGTGAAATCAACGGCCAGCCCTGCGAACCTTACGAGCTGCTAGCGCTAGATGTACCCGAAGACGCTATGGGTGGCTGTATTGAGCGTATCGGTCAGCGCAAAGGCGAAATGCAGGACATGCGGGTTGCGGGCAATGGTCGCGCCAACCTAGAGTTTGTCATTCCGGCGCGGGGGCTAATTGGCTTCCGGGGCGAATTTATGCGCCTGACACGGGGTGAAGGAATTATGAACCACAGCTTTTTGGAGTATCGCGCTATGTCGGGTGAAGTTGAAACCCGCCGTAATGGGGTGCTGATCTCCTTTGATGAGGGTGTGGCTACGTTCTACGCCTTGAAAAACGCCGAAGATCGCGGTGTATTCTTTATTGAGCCGGGGACAAAGGTCTACAAAGGCATGATTGTCGGTGAAAACAATCGGCCTCAAGACCTAGAACTGAATATCTGCAAAACTAAGCAGCTTACCAACCACCGTTCGGCGACGGGCGATGAACTGGTGCAGCTTCAATCTCCGGTAGATATGAGCTTAGAGCGGGCGCTAGAGTATATCAGCTCGGATGAAATGGTGGAAATTACGCCTGAGTCTATTCGGCTGCGCAAAATCTCGAAGAAGCTAGCCCGTCGTTAAACGCCTCATAGGTGAAACTTTAACCTCCCAGGGTTGGCAGTAGACGGTGTGATCGACTCATACCCTGCCAAAACCCTGGGATTTTTGTGGATGCTTCTCTAGATAAATCAGCTTTATTAACAGGCTGATGGCTGCACCAAGCTCAAGTACAGAATAATTGGGCGATCGCTCAAAATTTTCAGCAGCCGTGTTGAGCAGGCAACTTTGGCCTATCCTGCTTAGCGGACAAGCCCTCAATTGAGTTCGGCAAAACCTGAAACTGAAGTCGGCCTTAATTCTAAGCAAGTCGTTAAAATAGGGGATGCGGTTTGTTCTGTGGCTGTAAACTGACAGACTAGCCGCTGTTGTCTTCCTCACCCAAGCTTAGTCTATGTCTTCAATCGCCACCCCCACCCCCTCCGCTCAGATGGATGACACTAAACAGGGTCTACCCGTCACCATCATTACAGGCTTTTTAGGGAGCGGTAAGACAACCCTGCTCAATCATATTTTGTCGAATCAAGCAGGGTTAAAAACTGCGGTCTTGGTCAACGAGTTTGGCGAGATCGGCATCGACAACGATTTGCTCATCACCACCGAAGGCAGCGACGACACCATGGTCGAGCTGAGCAACGGTTGCATCTGTTGCACCATTAACAATGACTTGCTCGAAGCCGTTTATAAGGTGCTAGAGCGGAGAGAAAAAATTGATTATCTGGTAGTAGAAACCACTGGGTTGGCCGATCCCCTACCCATCGCACTGACTTTTCTCGGCACCGAACTACGCGATATGACTCGCCTCGACTCAATTGTCACCGTTGTAGACGCAGAGAACTACAGCTTAGATTTATTTAATAGTCAAGCCGCTTACAACCAGATTGCCTACGGCGACATTATTTTGCTGAATAAAGCAGATTTGGTAGACGAAGCTGATTTAGACTTGCTCGAAGTTAAAATTCGCGAAGTCAAAGAAGGGTCGCGCATTCTACGCACCGTCAAGTCTGAGGTGCCGCTACCGCTGATTTTGAGCGTGGGACTCTTTGAGTCAGATAAGTATTTTGACCAAGAAGACACCCCCTCTGCCCCTGATCACAATCACGACCACGATCACTCCGATCACTCAAATTGCGATCACGATCATGGACACTGTGAACATGACCATGACCATCACCACCACCACCACCACACGTCTGATCACTTAGCGATTGATGGCTTTACGTCCATTTCTTTTCAAAGCGATCGCCCCTTTGCCATCCGTAAGTTTCAATACTTTTTAGATAACCAGCTTCCTGAAAACGTCTTCCGCGCCAAAGGCATTCTCTGGTTCGACGAAAGCCCCAAGCGCCATATCTTTCACCTCAGCGGCAAACGCTTCTCCCTCGATGACGATCAGTGGAAAGAAAATCCCAAAAATCAGCTAGTGCTGATTGGTCAAAACCTAGATCACGACAAACTGCGAGAACAGCTCAATAGCTGCCTCTGCACGCCCTCTGCCAATCGAGGTAAGGGGTTTGGCCACTAGTACAGCATCCTGTTCCCCAGATTGCTTAGCTTGCCAGACCTTGCAAGGAAAAATTTCGGTACCCGGCGGCGTCATCGCCGAAAATGACTGGTGGCTAGCTGACCATTGCCTCGGCCCGTATGGTGTCGGGGCGATTGTCGTCAAAACCAAAGTCCATCGAGAAGATTTAAGCGATATTAGTGCCGATGAAGCAGCCTCTTTGGGAGCATTCCTGCAGCAGCTTTCGCAGGCTATGCGGATGGCGCTAGGCGCTAAGCGCGTTTACATCAACTTATGGGACGATGAGCCGCCACGCCATGTCCATTTTTTGCTCCAGCCCCGTTATGGCACCAAAGAAGAATTGGGTTTAATTGGGCTAGAGCTACAGGTCTTTCGAGCGCTCAAAAAACCGCCTGCGGCCAAAGAAGCCGCCGCCGCCGCCGCCCAAGTGCGGCAGTATCTTTTGAGTCAGGTGGTCTAAGCTGATGCGAGTGGTTATACAGCGAGTAAGGGCTTCTCAGGTCGTGGTCGATGGCGAAGTTGTCGGCCAGATTGGGCTAGGACTGAATTTACTCGTTGGCATTGCTGCGACCGATACGGAGGCTGAACTCGACTGGATGGCACGTAAATGCCTGGAGCTGCGCCTTTTTGCTGACGCGTCTACAGGCCGCTGGACACAATCCGTTCAAGACATTCAAGGAGAGTTGCTAGTCGTGAGCCAGTTCACGCTTTACGGCAACTGTCGCAAAGGTCGTCGTCCATCTTTTGCCCAAGCGGCCACCCCCGATGTGGCTGCAAGTTTGTACCAAAAATTTGTCCAGAAGCTGCGTCAAAGTTGTCTGCGTGTGGAGACGGGTCAGTTTGGAGCCATGATGCAGGTATCAATTGAAAACGATGGGCCAGTGACACTGCTGCTAGAACGAGAAGCGGGAGAGTAACCCCAGCGCAAATTATAAACGAGCCGTCAAATTTAGTCGGAGCCAAATGGGGGAAGTGGGTAGGGCGTAGCGATCGCCTGCCTCAGACTAACCACTTATTAACAAAAATTAACCTTAAACCCATAAGTATTAGTTTAGTCAATATCAGACCTACCAATGAGTCCACCAATCGCTGAACGGGATTGCTAAAGTGGAAAAGCATTTCTTAATATTTTGAAATCTTGCTGCGCCTATGCCTAGAGAGACGCTTCTCACGACTGCTCAAGCGCGCTACGCCAAACCTCTTAGTTCTCTTTCTTTAGCGCCAGGTGCTGTTCTTTTTTGCGACTTCGATGGCCCTTTCGTCGATGTTTCTCAGCGCTACTACAGCACTTATCAACTAGGTCTAGCAGACACCCAAGCAGCTTATCAGGCCAAAGGCATAACGCTACCTATTTGTCCGCTTAGCAAAGCCCAGTTTTGGCGGCTCAAGCAAAACCGCACGGCGGACGAAGTGATTGCTCACTGGTCGGGGCTAGAAAATGAGCAAATTCCTTTTTTCCTGGAACGAGTCCAGCAAATTGTTAACCAACCAGCGCTTTTACACCAAGATTCTCTGCAAACCGGACTTCATCACGCGGTACATCTGCTGAAGCACTATGGTATTCGGCTAGTTGTAGTGACGCTGCGCCATTCAGCTCAGGTCATGCAAATTTTGCACGATGCCAAGTTAGCGCAGTCTATCAGCGAGGTTTACGGTACCTCAGAGGCTGAAATGGCCTATGCCAACCGCAGCGAACACAAAACAGCGCTGCTAGAGCAGGCGATCGCTGAGCAGAATACCCTGCCTTACCAAACCTGCATGATTGGCGACACCGAAGCCGATTTAATTGCTGGACAAACCCTTGGTGTGCCAACAGTAGCCTTGACCTGCGGAATTCGCAGTCAATCTTATCTACAAGCCTTTAACCCGACTTGTCTTTACCCTAATCTGCTGTCGGCAGTTGAACAGCTTCTGTGCCCTCACGAAACGCTGCAACCTGCTTGATAACAGCTATAACTAAACAGCCGCTCAAAAAGCAGTCGTTCACCAGCAGCGATCGCGCTCTAGCAGCTTGCCCTGGTTGCGATTGTTCTGGTAGAGAACCCGACCAACAGCCCTAACGGCAGAAGTAACAAAATTTAAAGAAGTCACTTTTCGCTGCAATCTTAGCGGGAATACCTTGCTCCCCTGGCAGGATCGCTCAACGGATTCTAGCCAGGGACGGAGTTGTTTGTAGTTTTCTATACTATAGTTAAGACATATGGTTAAAACAGCTTCATCTTTTAGCTATTCCCTTAGCCCTAGACCTCATCTAAAGATAAAAATCAATGATAGAAGCTGAGTTAATAAATTTTGGTCTAGGGATTGCTTTACCATAGTCAACAGTGTGAGTCCCTAGCACCTTAGGAGGCATACGAGCGCGTGAATCGGTCTCAATCGGCTCAGCCCAGACGTTACGACGCCCAAGCGATCGCCCGTCATTTTCGTCGCCGCCCCTTGCAAGTGATCTGGAGAGCCTTAGTGATCATTTGGTATTTGGGCGGTTTTTTCTTGGCACTTAACCTCGATAAATGGTTTAAGCGAGAAGAGGCCAACCGACTCAAACGCGCCCGGCAGTTGTGTTCTGTACTGACTCGTTTAGGCCCCACTTATATTAAGGTCGGCCAAGCCCTTTCTACTCGCCCCGATCTGCTACGGCCAGACTACATGGACGAGCTGACCCGGTTGCAAGATAGCTTACCGTCTTTCCCCAATGCGATCGCTGACCAGATTATTGAAACCGAGTTAGGACGCCTCCCTAACGAAATTTACAGTTCCATTTCGCCCCAGCCGATAGCCGCCGCTAGCTTAGGTCAGGTTTATCGAGCCAAGCTACACACAGGCGAAGAAGTAGCCGTCAAAGTTCAGCGGCCTAACCTGCTCCCTGTCATCACCTGCGATCTTTGCCTCATGCGTTGGGGTGCTGTCTGGCTAGCTCCCTGCTTGCCATTGAACTTAGGACACGATCTAACGCTGATTGTGGATGAGTTTGGAACCAAGCTATTTGAAGAAATTGACTACTTAAACGAAGGGCGCAATGCCGAACGCTTTGCGGCTAACTTTCAGAATGATCCCAGAGTCAAGGTACCAGCCATCTATTGGCGCTACAGCAGCCACCGCGTTTTAACGCTGGAGTGGATCGACGGAATCAAGCTCACCGATACCGAAAGAATTCGGCAGGCTAACCTCGATCAAGATGTCTTAATCGAAATTGGGGTAACCGCTGGATTGCAGCAGCTTTTGGAATTTGGCTTCTTTCACGCCGATCCCCATCCCGGTAACCTATTTGCCCTGCGCGATGGTCGCATGGCTTATATCGACTTCGGCATGATGGATCAGCTCAACCAGGATACGAAAGAAACGCTAGTTGATTCTGTCGTTCATTTAATTAATCGCGACTACCCCAAATTAGCCCAAGACTTCATCCGGCTAGGGTTTTTGACCCCGGATATTGACATCACCCCCATCGCGCCTGCCTTAGAGCTTGTACTAGGTGAAGCGATCGGGGCTAGCGTTGGTGACTTCAATTTCAAAACCATCACCGATCGCTTTTCAGAGCTGATGTATGACTATCCGTTTCGGGTACCGGCCAAGTTTGCTTTAATCATTCGCTCTTTAATTACTCAAGAAGGGGTTGCCCTCAGTCTCAACCCCAACTTTAAAATTGTTGAGATTGCCTACCCCTACGTCGCCCGTCGCTTGCTGACGGGTGAAACAGCCTCTTTTCGTCGGCGCTTGCTGGATATCTTATTCAAAGATGGTAAGTTCCAATGGCAGCGGCTAGAAAACCTAATTACCATTGCCCGCAGCGACGGTAGCTTTGATTTGATCCCAACTGCAAGTTTAGGACTACAGTACCTGTTGTCAGAAGAAGGGCAATATCTTCGTCGCCAATTGCTCATTGCGCTCACCGAAGACGATCGCCTCCATACTGAAGAAGTCCGGCGATTGTGGGAGTTAATCAAAAACGATCTGACGCCTTCTCAGTTGTTGGGAGTAGCTTGGGAAGCCTTTTCCGACTTTTCTAGAGAACGGGCAGCAGCATTTATGCCGGCAGCGGTAGCAGGGTTCACCACCGCCCTCAAAGCCTAAGCGCGATCGCTAGCGTCTGCAAAGATCACTCGGCGGCAACAGCCGCTATAATTAACACTGTTTTACAAAGCTCAACTCTTCTTAGTCGGTAGCATTGTGTACTCCACCCCTCCTTATTTTTTGCTGGTTGCAGGTTTGTTAGCCTCTTTTGCGGCTGGTGCAGCTTTTAACACAACTTTGCAGCAATCTATTCAAACTTGGGCTAAAAATCCCGCCAAGCAGCCATTAAGTCAGCTCAAAGGGCCACAAATTTTTGTTCCCTTTGTCGGCATTTGTTTGGGAGTGTGTGTTTTCTTGGCGGCAGGGCTTTCTATCTTTGGGTTTTCGCTTAAAATTGCCTTTGCGATCGCTGCCGTTCTGACTTTGCTGAGTGGCTTACTGATTTGGTCACAGTTTGGCAAAATTCTAATTCAGCTAGAGCAAGGTGGTTCTCGCGCGCTCGATCTAGATGCCTTTTAGCCAGCGATCTTAGGGATTTTCGGTTAAAGGTTTGACGCGGTTAATCTGTGCTTGGGTGGTTGCAGCCCAATCTGATTGTCCTTGTGCAATATAGAGATTGCGTGCATATTCAAAGGCAGTAAGGGCGCGCTCAGGCTCGGTTAGCTGCACCAGCGTTAAGCCTGCACTGTAATAAGCATTGGCATAGTTAGGGCTAATATCCACCGCTCTCTGAAACGCTTCAAGCGCCGTGCTGTAATTCTCTTGGCGAAAACGCACAATACCTAAGTTGTAATAGGCTTCCGCATAGCTAGCATGGCGGGCGATCGCCGCTTGAAAAGCACTTTCAGCCGCAGCTAGCTGATTTTGGGCTAGATAGATTAGCCCTTGATAGTAGCTTGGCTCTGGCGCAGTAGGGCTATAGCGCTTCGCCTGCTCAAAGGTAGCCAGCGCCGCCTCATAAGCCTGCTGCTGTAGCTGCACTAGGCCAAGGTTGTAGTAAGCAATGCCTAACTCAGGATCAATCTCAATTGCCCGTTGCAGATAGTCGGTTGCCTGCTCAAGATTGTTTCCTTCTAAAAGCGCTGCCCCTAAATTGGCATAGGCTAAAGCTAGCTGAGGGTTAGCTTGAGCAGCTTGCCAAAAGGCAGTCGCCGCTTCCTGAAGCTGCCCGGTTTGGCGCAGAGCCAATCCTAAATTGTAGTGAGCGGGTGCCAACGAGGGGTCTAGCTCAATGGCTTGGCGAAAAGCGGCGATCGCCACTTCTACATTACCTTGCTGAACTTCTAACAAACCTCGCTCTAGCTGGACTTCAGCGGGCGATCGCCGCGGCGGCGCTTGGGCTAGCTGTACCGAGGCTACTGCCTGAGGAGGAGCCAACAGCATAGCCCCCCCCAGCAAAAGACCAATAGCCCACATCCTCCCAGTTACGTCAGCCGATTGCTTAATGAATAAGTTCATCGCTCAAGCCTCTCTTCACCCCTTGCTAAATCGCTTACTCAGCCGTCGCCATCATATGGCCTAAATCACCGGGCGCTAGCCGATCATGAATGACCTGACCATCGCGAAACCACACCACACGGCGAGTTAGACGAGCCACCTCAATCTCATGGGTCACCATCACTACGGTAATGCCATCTGTATTTAGCTCTGCAAAAATACGCATCACATCTTGCGTTGTTTGACTGTCTAAAGCCCCCGTTGGTTCATCCGCCAAGATCAAAAGGGGTCGGTTCACAATTGCGCGGGCGATCGCAACCCGCTGCTGTTGTCCCCCCGAAAGCTGATTAGGTCGGTTGTGCAAGCGTTCGGCTAACCCCACTCGCTTCAGCGCTTCAGCCGCTCGCTCCTGTCGCTCTGCCGCTGCGATCCCGGCATAGACCATTGGTAAACTGACGTTTTCTAGCGCTGTTAGCTGCGGCAGCAAATGAAACTGCTGAAAAACAAACCCAATTTTACGATTACGAATGTGAGCCAAACTGGCTTCTTCCAAATAGGCTACATTTTCGCCATCCAGGTAATACTTGCCACTGGTGGGTCGATCCAGGCAACCAATCACGTTCATTGCCGTCGATTTACCTGAACCCGACGGCCCCATAATTGAACAGTATTCACCCTGCTCAATGTTCAAACTGACATCCCACAGCGCTCGCACTTCGGTGTTGCCAGCGCCATACACTTTAGAAACCTTCTCAAGCTGAATTAGGGGATGAGGCATATTGAGGCAATAAGGACACCAGTCTTTTAAGTTTACAAAAACGGATTGAGGGTTTCATCCCTTTTCCCAAGCTGATCAGCGCCCCCCATCTCAACCGGGCACACTCGTAAGAAGTTATTGTAAATCAGCTATCCTGCTGATTTATCGACGCTAAGTTCCGTTGTATAACCGGAAGTTAAAGGTCATGGGTAATTTGACAATAGAGGCTAATTCTGACTTTTTTGCGCAAATGACCTCAGCTAGCTTAAAAAAGCTTGTTTTTAGAAAAGAACTTTCGTTTATTCGAGAGCTAATCAACGGCATTGATCCCAGTGCTGTGGTTCAAAATAGCAATGGCGAGGTTCTCTTCGGTCAAGCGCCATACCTACGGCAAAAGCGTTGTCCTATTCAGTTAGAAAACCAAGTCATCGGCTGGCTAAGTGCTGATGAAAAAGCCGAAACTTTAGCCACTTTGATTTCTCACTTGGCTCAGCGAGAGCTAGAAAAGCGCACTTTAGCCCAAGAACTCCTGACTAAGTACAAAGAAATTTCACTTTTATTCAGCCTTTCTGAAAAAATTATTGACAGCATTGACGTGCAAGAAGTAGCCGCTCTGGCACTTGATGAAGCCTGTCGGCTGCTGCATTCTAGCGGGGGAGCTTTGCTTCTACAGCGAGAAGGCACCCATCTGCTAGAACAGATTGCCCTAATTGGCAACGAGCGGCTCTTAACAGAGCCTATTTTTTTGGGCTGTGGCTTCATTGGTAAGCTGGTGGCAACCGGGCAAAGCGAGATTGTTAATCATTTGCCATTGTCAGAATTTTCAACCCCTCCTGACCCCCCGGTCGCGTTAGCCTGTGTTCCTCTCAAACACAAAGACACTGTGATGGGGGCTATTGTGCTGACGCGGGCTGATGAAGGCTTGTATACAGCCGAAGACCTTAAGTTACTAACGACGCTTGCCTGTCAGGTTGCAGGGGTGATTAGCGCTTTGCTGCACGAACGCCGCCTCAAAGAAAGCCAGCAAAATGCTTTGCTGCTGCGCCTTTCTAACCAAATTCGTGAGTCGTTAGAACTCAATATTATTCTCAAAACGACCGTTAGTGAGGTTTATAAACTGCTACAGCTCGACCGCTGCTGGTTTTGCTGGTGTGTAGCAAATCCTACCCCAGCGCTGGCGCAGCAAATTGAACAAGTAGAAATTGTGACAGAGGTCTATTGCCCTAGCCTATCGCCTTTGCTCGGCCAATATCCAGCAGCCGACCTTGGCAGCTTGAGTCAGCAATTTTTGAATTCAGAAATTGTTTGTATTGACGACATTGCTGACTCCTACGACCCAGCCACCCAACGGTTTTTACAAGCTCAAACGCTGGCTTCTCTGCTGGCCATTCCAATTCGGACGCGATCTGGGAAAGTGGGCGTTTTAGGCTGTGGGGTTAGCTATGAAGTCCGTCAGTGGAGCCGCGACCAAGTAGATTTGCTGCAAGCGGTGGCCAGTCAGTTGGCGATCGCGCTAGAACAAGCTGAACTCTATACCAAAAGCCAAGTTGCAGCCAAGGTAGCTGAAGACAAAGCCCAACAGTTAGAAGCAGCGCTAGAAAACTTGAAGCAGGCACAGCTACAGCTGATTCAGACAGAAAAGCTATCTGGCATTGGTCAGATGGTCGCTGGGGTCGCCCACGAAATCAACAATCCAGTGACCTTTATTCATGGCAACCTTGAGTATTTAAATGAGTATGCCAAATCGCTTTTACACTTAGTGCAGATTTATCAGCAAGAATATCCTCAGCAAACGCCCGCGATCGCGGCGGCGATCGAAGCGGCTGAACTGGACTTTTTGGTTGAAGACTTACCCAAGGTTGTCGCCAGCATGACGATGGGGGCAACCCGAATTCAAGACATTGTGCTGTCGCTAAAAAACTTTTCGCGCTTGGATCAGGCTAAGCCTCAGCCAACTAATATTCACGAAGGTATTGACAGTACGCTTTTGATTTTGAGTCACCGACTCAAGCCGAGAGATGCGTTTCCAGGGATACGCGTCGTTAAAGAGTATGGGGATCTACCGTGGGTCGATTGCTACGCGGGGCAGCTTAACCAGGTTTTCATGAATATTTTAGCCAACGCTGTCGATGCCCTGGAGGAACAAGCTAGCAGCAATGAGGTTTCTGACGCTGCTAACGAATTTAGCCCCCCCACTATTTGGATCTGTACAGCCGCCAACGTCTGCGATCGCGTCACTATTCGGATTAAAGACAATGGCCCTAGCATTCCAGCCGCAAACTTGAACCAGCTTTTTGATCCTTTCTTTACCACTAAACCCAGCGGCAAAGGCACTGGTCTGGGGCTGTCCATCAGTCATCAAATTGTCGTTGACCATCATGGGGGGCAACTGGTCTGTCACTCTGAAAACGGCAAAGGGACTGAGTTTGTTATCGAAATTCCAATTCGACCTGTCAAAGCATAAGACTTTGGCAATCTGGGCATTTTGGAGAGATGGGTTGCGATCGCCCCCTCATAACCAGAGACAACGACCGCCTGTTGCTGTTGTCAGTGCCTAGCCGCTTCTGCCCATTGATAGCCCCGATTAATTGTCCGTCTCAATCCTTCGTTTATCTGTCAAGCTGCCATGAGTTCATTTGTGTCATCCCCTTCTACCCCTCAGCCTGCGCCTAGCTTGGTAGGCCGCTGGCTGCATCACTTCAGAGTAGGGCAAAAAATTGGCTTGGGCTATGCGCTGGCGCTAGGGCTTGCGGTTGTAGGGACAACCACCGGAATTTTGATTGGCAATACCTCCCAAAATCGGGCACATCGCCTGCTGGATGATGCCTTTGAAGAAACCAAAATTCTCACTCAACTGGAAATTGCCATCACCCATGCGCGATCGCATCAGCAAAATCTGGCAACCTTGTTGCTCAACCCTGAAAATTTGCAAGCGACTCAGGCTAATTTTGAAGAGCACGCCGCCGTTTTTCGAGAAAACTGGGCTGCGCTAGAAGCGTCTTACCAAGAAGATGTTCAAGTCAGTAGCCTCGAAAGCGCCGAAGAGGTAGCGCTGATGGCGGCTCTCACCGAGCAGCATCAGGTTGTAGAAAGCTATCTACAGCAGGCAGAACGGTTGCTCGATCAGCTTGATCTAGCTAGCCTCAGTACTCGTGAAATCGAAGCCCTGCAGGCGGAACTGCTCACTCTCGCCCAAAACAACGCGGCTGACTTAGAGCGCTTTTCAAAGTCCTTAGAAAGCAGCATTGCCGAAAGCAACGAGGAGCTAAAAACGGCTGAAGAAACCATCCTTGCGGCTCAGACCTTTCGCAATCAGGCGGTCGCATGCAGTATGCTGCTGTCGGTGGCTCTAGCCGCGCTGTTTGCCATTCTGATTAGCCGCTCCATTACCCGCCCAATCAAAAGTTTGGAGTCTTTAGCTCAGCAGGTAACTCACCAAGAAGACTTTAACTTACAAGCACCCGTCTTTTCAGCCGATGAAGTGGGCACCTTGGCCACCGCCTTCAATCAGCTGATTGATCGGGTTGGCGATCGCACAGAAGCCCTAGAGCAGGCTCGCAACACGTTAGAACAAACCGTTAAAGAACGGACTCAGCAACTCAACGCGATTATAGATAATCTCGGCGATGGCCTTTTAGTGACGAATGCGTCTGGTCAAATCACCCGATTTAATCCAGCTTTGCTGAAAATGTTCAACCTGCCAACTGCAGCGCTGCACCCCCCCCTCGTTATCGATCATCTAAACGCGACGCTGGCAGCGCTGGTAGCCGAAAATCGGGCTAACCCTGACCTCACCCCAACAGCCGATATTGAACTGACCGAGGGACGCATTGGCCAAGCTTTAGTCTCTTCTATCACTCAGGAGGCAACGGCGACTGCCGACCATCAGTCAGTGGTGCTGATTCGAGACATTACGGCAGAAAAAGAAATCGATCAGATGAAAACTGATTTCATTTCTACCGTTTCTCATGAATTACGCACACCGCTTACTTCCGTTCTAGGCTTTGCCCGACTGGTGCAGAAAAAGCTAGAAGAGGTTATTCTGCCCTATGCTCATACCGACGACAAAAAAACGCAGCGCGCTGTTCGGCAGGTACGCGATAACTTGCAAATCATCGTTTCAGAAGGCGAACGCTTGACAGCGCTAATCAACGATGTCCTCGATATTGCCAAAATTGAAGCGGGCAAAATTGAGTGGAACATGCAGCCTATCGCTATCAACACGCTGCTTGAGCAAGCGATCGCTGCCACAACTGTCTTAGCCCAGAATAGCGGCCTGCGGATTACACTCGATCCGGCTCCTGATTTGCCACCCGTCGCAGGCGATCGCGATCGCCTGATTCAAGTGATGATTAATCTCATTTCTAACGCAATTAAGTTTACTGAAAAAGGGGCTATTACCTGCCGGACGCACCAGCAGGGTGAAGAAATTATCGTCAGCGTTGTTGACCCAGGGGTTGGCATTGCCGAAGGCGATCGCGACAAAGTCTTTGAAAAGTTTAAGCAGGTGGGAGCCGTTATGACCAACAAGCCTAAAGGCACCGGGTTAGGGCTACCCATCTGTAAACAAATTATTGAACATCACGGGGGGCGTATCTGGGTTGAGAGTACGTTAGGAGAGGGCAGCACCTTTTCCTTTGCACTGCCCCTGATACCTGAAGCCGTTGAAGGAATATCGGCTCTTGACCTCAAAAGCTTACTTCAGCAGCTCAAAGAAAATGTGGATCGCACAGCGCATAACGAGTCTAACCAGACGCAAAAGACGATTTTAGTGGTTGACGACGAACCCCAGATTCGTAATTTGCTGCGGCAAGAGTTAGAAGAGGCTGGTTACCGCGTTCAAGAAGCCCCGGATGGCATATCAGCCCTGCAGCAAGTAAAAGTTTCGCCTCCAGATCTGATCATTTTAGATGTGATGATGCCCAATATTAACGGTTTTGATCTGGCAGCCGTGCTCAAAAACAATCCTGACACGATGGCCATTCCTACAATTATTTTGTCGATTATTCAAGATCAAGCACGGGGATATCGTTTGGGCATTGACAGCTACATTAGTAAGCCAGTTGATACGGATCGACTGCTAGAGGATGTGCGATCGCTACTGGCAAAAGGCCCTTCTCAAAAGAAAGTTTTGATTGTAGATGCTGATTTATCAGTCAATAAAGCCTTGACCCAAGTTTTACTGTCTAAAGGCTACGCGGTCACAGAGGCCATGAGTGGAGCCGACGGCATTCAAAAAGCCTTGTCATTTAAGCCTGACATGATTATTGTCGATGCTAACTTGTCGAAAGCACACGACATGGTGAAAACGCTTCGCTTTGACAACGGCTTGGAAAATATTTTCTTTATTCTGCTTGGCAAAGATGGCGCGATCGAACTCAATGCTTAATGGATTTTTCTAATACTTTTTAGAGCAAAAAATTATGAGTAAGCAAATCTTAATTGTGGATGATGAGGTACACATTCGTATTTTGATCGAACAAACGCTGGAAGATCTAGAAGATGAAGGCGTAGAACTCTTAACAGCAACGAATGGCGAAGAAGCCCTAGCACTAATTCAGCAGCATCAGCCCGATCTGGTCTTTTTAGACGTGATGATGCCAAAGATGAGCGGCTTTGAAGTGTGTCAGCTAGTCAAAAATGACACCAACCTGCAAACGACTTACATCATTTTGCTGACGGCTAAAGGGCAGGAGTTTGATCGTCAAAAAGGCGAAAATATGGGAGCCGATCTCTACATGACTAAACCATTTGACCCCGATGAACTATTAGCCAAAGCTGTAAAGGTCTTGGCGCTAAACTAAATTATGCACTCCGTAGCGCCACAATAGGGTCAAGCTTGGCCGCTTGGCGAGCCGGAACGACGCCAAAAAAGAGGCCAATGCCCCCCGAAACACTCACGGCAATGGTAACGGCTATCATCGATACCCCAGGACTAAAGGGGCTAACCGCGCTGACGGCCAAAATACCAGCAACGCCGACTAACGTGCCAATGGTGCCGCCTGCGATTGATAAGATGACCGCTTCAATCATAAACTGCACCAAAATATCTTGCTGAGACGCCCCAACGGCTTTACGCAAGCCAATTTCTTGAGTCCGTTCTCGCACCGAAACCAGCATAATATTCATAATGCCAATGCCACCTACCAGCAGAGAAATGCCTGCGATCGCGGCTAGCATAACGGTCAGGGCACCTGTGATAGTTCCTGCAATTGACAGGAGCGTATCCTGGCTTTGAATAAAAAAGTCGTCCTCATCCATAATGTTGTGGCGCAGGCGGAGCAAATTGCGAATCTGAAATTCGGCAGTGGTCATACTTTCGCGATCGCGGGCCGAAACCGAGATAAACGAAACCTCAATGCCATAGGGGGAGGTTCGGCCTACTATCCGGCTAGAGAGCGTAGAAATCGGCACAATAACCGCATCGTCATAATCCAGACCCAAATTTGAGCCTTTGACTTCTAGTACGCCTATCACTTCAAAGCTGACGCCTTTGACCCTTACCTGATTCCCTAGCGGTTGATCTTCTCGAAACAACCGTTCCGCTAAGGTTGCCCCCAGCACAGCGACCTGGCTGTTCCGGCGGACATCGAGATCCGATAAAAATCTTCCCTGCGCCACTTCAAAACTGCGCACCGCTAGAAACGAGGGCGTCGAGCCGACAACGCTCGTATTGGCGCTGCGGTTGAGGTAAGTAACCAGAGAACGGGTGCTGTATTCGGGGGCAACACCAACAACAGCAGGTACCTGATTGGCGATCGCCTCGGCATCGGCCACCACTAAGGTTCTGGGATTCTCTAGGCTACCGAGTTCGCGCGTCTCCCGATTACCCGGCACAATAAAAAGCACATTGGGGCCTAAAGACTGAAGCTGCTCGTTAACAAACTCCTGCGCCCCCTCACCAATGCCAACCATCGCGATCACAGAAGCGTTGCCGATGATAATGCCGAGCATAGTTAGACTACTGCGCAGCTTGTTTGCTGTCAGCGTCTTGATCGCCATTTTCAAACTTTCGGAAAGATCCATAAGCGTATGAAAACTAAAAATTAAATTGAGGTCAGGCAGTTATGGATCGGCTGCTGTCCCCGCCTGATCTTGTTGTCCAAAGGTAAGATTTTCTAACGTCTGGCCGGGGGGCAGGTCAATAAAAACGCGATCGCCAGCCTCAATGCCTTCTAAAATTTGGATTTGATCGTCCACCTGAGAACCCAGCGTCACCGGGCGAAAACGAATACGATTGCGATCGCCAGGAATTAACACCCCAGGCTGGCCTTCTTGAGTCACAACCGCTACGGTTGGCACTACCAGCGCATCTTCAACTGCATCTCCAATAAAAGCAACATCCACATTCATATTAGATAGCAGCTGATCTTGCCCCTCTAGCAGCTCAACTCGCACCTCAAATAACGTCACGTTTTGCTGCTCGATCGCCTCTGGGGCAATCAACCTGACTTCACCCCGAAAAACTTCATCGGGAACAGCATCTGCTTGAATCTCGACGGGCTGGCCAGGGCGAATTTTGTTGATGTCGGCTTCGGGGACTTCGGCTACCACTTCTAAGTCACTGGCGATCGCCACAATAGCGGTGGAAGTAGCAGACGTGGCACTAGAAGCGGAGGTCGTTGGCGTTACAAACGCGCCTTCGGTGGCAAATTTTTGGGTGACGATGCCGGAAAATGGCGCTCGAATCAAAGTATCTTCTAAGCGAATTCGCGCCGCGTCCACTTGGGCTTGGGCACCCGCTACGCGGGCTTCGGCTTGAGCGACTTCATCCACATCGGGATTGTTGCGTAAATCTTGAAGCTGCTGCTGAGCCTCGACAATTCGGGAACGGGCTTGATCTACAGCAGCCTCAGCAACGCGGGCTTCACTTTCAAAAGTATCTAGCTCATTAGCAGAAATAGCCCCTCGGTTGTAAAGCTGGCGGTTGCGATCGCGGCGATCGCGAGCCAAATCCAGTCGCGCTTGCGCATCTCGCAGTTGCGCTTCCGCCGATGCCACCGAAGCCTGGGCTTGGGCAATTTGCTCAGCTTCACTGCCTTGACGTAGATCGACCAGTTGAGCTTCGGCTTCAGCCAAATTGGCCTGATTTTGACGAAGCTGCGCTTCTAAATCGTCGCTATCCATACGGGCAATGAGTTCACCCGCTACCACGCGATCGCCCTGCTCCACATATAGCTCAGCCAGCACACCTGCTGTTTTGGGACTTAAATTAACCGTCTTAACGGGTTCAACCGTACCACTAGCGGTAATGCGAACCGTTAAAGCCATTTCTGTGGCTGGCGTGGTGTAGTCAGCCACTTCGTAGGGAGCCACCCGACTCCGAAAGACGACAAAGGCAACCGCACTCACGCTCAAAATGCCTACGGCTAGCAACCCAATTACCCACACGGTGGGACGTTTGAATCGGCTAAAAAAGGGAAGCTGCATACCTGAGGTTTAGAGTAGCACTAGGGGAACAGCCTAACCGGGTAACGGCTGTTACCGATTAGCTGCTCTCTTACGATTATCGAGTACCTGCTCCAAAGCGACCACTGGCGAACCCTAATTTCTGGCTTTGAGTCAGTAAATTTGCTTAAATTTACGGCATTCGCGCTTGAAAATTGGCACAGGCTGTCACGGGTGAATCGGGGTTGCCGCACATAGGGCAATCGCCGTGAGTACAGCGAATACAGTTAATTGCCGAATTGGGCGCTAACTGCTCCGAACCATACACACTGATACCCTGATGAACATATCCTTGAAGTTCTAGGTCAGAAACATTTTCACACACCACAATGGCTTGTGACGTCTGCAAGATTTCTCTGGCGTAGTTGAGAATTTTAAGCGTTTCCCAAAAGCTTGTCTGCGCCACTCGAATTAAAAGCGGCACGCGACGACGCTGGCTTTTAAAGCAGGCAGGACAGGTTTGCGGATAGTAATCTCGATACTGCAGCGTATAGGTGCCATCGGCAAAGCAACGCGTGCGTAAGTGGCGCTGAAAGGGAATGGTAAAGTCACCCATTTCATCAAGCATGTACCACCAAGATTTATGCCAAGCCGACTGGGGTAAATTCAAAATGGCGGTGACTTGCCCTGCACTAAAGCCAGCTTCAGACAGCAAGGCGATCGCCTGTGAAAGCGCCATATTTTCACCTAACGTTTGCAGGTCTGAATGGTAATGGGTGATGGCCTCGTAGGTTTGATAGCGGCTACAAGGCGATCGCCCGCCTGCTTTGGGGACAGCAGCCCACGTCTCTGTCAGGATGCACTCAATAGCCTCATAGTCGAGAACCGCATCAATAGCAATGGATTTTGGCGCTAAAGGGCTACCAATCTGCACGGTAACTGCACCGAGCTGATGGGCTGGCATCAGCGTGGGTTGGCTGCTGAGCACCAGCGATCGCAGACGCGTTTGATCGGCGATCGCCAAAGCCATCTGAATTTGCTCTAAGCAAGAAACGGCATAAATCGGCGCTTGCTGGAGGCGAGTCTTGGCATTAAAGTCCATTGCCACGCAAGAATAACGGCATGTGGGGGATCGTCTCAGCCGTTGAGGAGTCTGTATCGAGACAACTGCTATCAGACCCTTGCCTTTTTGTAGCGAAATAATTCCCGCTTGGGCTGAGGCAGCTTACGAAAGTTTGTAGGACTTCGGAAAACGCAATGCGAACGTTACTTATCTCATTTGAGAGCCGCCCTATGCTCATGACTTCCTCAGATTCTTTGTCTAGGCTTAGCGTAGTTCTACATAGACCATTCCAGGCGCTCGCCTTAACCAATCGCCTTAACCAATCGGATCAGCGAAAACCCGTCAGCCTTTAACCACATAGGCCACAGGCGATCGCTGCCGCTAAGCAGCGTTCAGCATTCTTAAACGGGCTGAGTCACCCTGAGCTTTAAAGTTTTGTTCGGGTCGCTTCTGCGCGCTACCGTACTTTTTCAAGCAAAAGCCTTGTTCTTTTAAGTTTTGAGTGCCTTGACGCTTCACCACCGATAAAACCAATTCGCTTAATCCAGAGGACACCTCTGATGGAACTGCAAGTTGTTGCGTTAACCCTGCCTGAAAATAGCAACCTGATTTTAGGCCAAGCTCACTTTATTAAAACCGTCGAAGACCTCTACGAAATTATGGTGGCAACGGTGGCTCAAGCTCAGTTTGGCTTGGCTTTTTGCGAAGCTTCTGGGCCGTGTCTCATCCGCGTTGCTGGCAACGACAGCACTTTAGAAGCAGCCGCCCTTAACAATGCCAAAGCGATCGCCGCTGGCCATAGCTTCGTGCTGATGATGCGTGAAGCCTATCCGATTAATGTTTTGAACGCCATTCAGCAGTGTCCTGAAGTTTGCAACATCTATTGCGCAACCGCTAATCCTGTGCAGGTGATTGTTGCCAAAACTGAGCAAGGTGCTGGCATTTTAGGGGTTGTAGATGGTCATGCTCCTAAAGGGGTAGAAGGCTCAGCCGATGTCCAAGCCCGCCAAACCTTACTGCGCCAAATTGGTTACAAGCTTTAGTTCAGGCAGATCTGAAGCTGAGCTTTGCCTTTTTGCCATTACCAACCGCTATCGCTAGGCAGCGGGCAGAATGAGAGGTTCTCTGTCAGCGACTTTGAGCCCTTAAGTGTCTCAACCTTAGTGGCTATTGCTACATCCCATCAGTGCCCACGTTATCGAAGAGGAGCTTGATCAATGGTGAGCTTCAAAGCAGCCCAACAGATTTTTCCCCTCCCCGACGCACAGTTGCAGCCAGCTCGCTCGCTTACCCCCTCAAACCAGCCGGGTGAGCCACAGTTGACCTCAGACTTAGCCGCTTTGGGACTGCACAACTTAGGCCAGGTGTATCGCAACTTATCGGTTGCCCAACTTGTAGAGCACGCCCTCAGACGCGCTGAAGGACAGCTAGCCGCAAACGGCGCTTTATGTGTCGAAACGGGGCTATACACAGGGCGATCGCCCGAGGATCGCTTTATTGTTGAAGAACCCAGCAGTCAAGCCGAAGTTGATTGGAATCCTTTCAATCTGGCTATCTCTGAAATCAACTTTCAGCGGCTTTATCAAAAAGCACTGGCCTACGTGCAGGGTCGCAATTTGTATATTTTTGACGGCTATGTCGGCTCTGATTCGCACTATCGCTTTGGAGTTCGCATTATTAACGAACTCGCCTCGCAAAATCTGTTTGCTCACCAGCTCTTTCGGCGTCCGTCAGCACCAGAACTGGCTAGCCATCAGCCCGATTTAACGGTCATTGCCCTTCCCAGACTCCACGGCGACCCCCTAGAAGACGGCATTCATAGCGAAGCGTTTATCGTACTGCATTTGGCTAAAAAGCTGGTGCTGATTGGGGGTTCTGGCTACGCCGGGGAAATCAAAAAATCAGTGTTTACGCTGATGAATTACTTTATGACCAAACGCAATGTCTTACCGATGCATGGAGCAGCTAATATCGACGAACACGGTCATACCGCTCTTTTCTTTGGCCTTTCGGGCACAGGCAAAACGACCTTATCGGCTGATCCTCAGCGCCAACTCATCGGTGACGACGAGCATGGTTGGTCAGATCGCGGCATTTTTAATTTTGAAGGCGGCTGCTACGCTAAAACGATTCGCCTTTCACAAGCGTACGAACCTCAGATTTGGTCAGCTTTGCGTTTTGGCTCCTTGCTCGAAAATGTGGCGCTGAATCCCTCAACCCGCCTACCCAACTATGACGATGGTTCCCTGACCGAAAATACCCGTGCGGCTTACCCGGTTGAACACATTGCTAACTGTGTCACTTCAGGAATAGGAGCCCATCCTAAAACCATCTTTTTTCTAACAGCGGATGCCTTTGGCGTATTGCCACCCATTGCCCGGTTAAACCGAGAGCAGGCTATGTACCACTTTCTTTCGGGTTACACCAGCAAATTAGCGGGGACAGAGCGTGGCATCACAACACCGCAAGCCACGTTTTCGGCTTGTTTTGGCCAGTGTTTCTTCCCACTCTCGCCTACGGTTTATGCTGAAATGCTTGGCGATCGCCTGCAACAGCATCCTTACACTCAGGTCTACCTGGTTAACACCGGCTGGATGGGCGGCCCCTATGGCGTCGGCCAACGCATCGCCATCAACCATACGCGGGCTTTGGTGTCTGCGGCACTCAATGGTGACCTAGATCAAGCCGACTACAAACCTCATCCAATTTTTCAGGTGCTTATGCCTAAAGCAATTCCTGGTTTACCCACCGAAATGCTCAATCCAAAGGCACTCTGGGCTAGCAGCACTGAATACGATCGCCAAGCTCAAAACCTAGCACAGCGATTTGCAGAAAACTTTCAGCAGTTCCCCGCTGCCGCCGCCTCAATCAAAGCCGCAGGCCCTCATATTGTGTAGTGAAACTTATTAGGGTGTATTGCTAGCTGAATGATTCAGTTTTGGCACAGGCAAACCTTATGGTTTCCTCACATCTTCACGAGTTCCTCACATTCCCTCTTTAAGCTAAAGGTAGAGTTTCTCTCACCCAATTCGGCCCATAAGTGGGTCAAGAGGTCAAAGACTATGCAAGCTACTCAATATTCCATCGATATGATTCGAGACGAAGCGCGGCATTTGGTCGATCGAGGAGTCGTCGATCGCCATCAACCCATTTATGCGCTATGTCGCTATATCCCCGGTAGAGAGTGGGTTTGCGTTGAGCTAGAGCTAGAACAAAACGACTATCTCTTGCGAGATCAAATCATCGATTTGATTGGTCGCGAAGATTGGGAAGATGACTAAACTTCAACCCCAACCAAGCAGCTAGGTTCGTCACAACGGCGGTCGCTATGATTTGAGCAAACAAACGCAGCATGAGTTCTTCTAGAAACAACACTGCTCTTTGGGGGCTTAAGTCATAGCGGCGTTGCTAGGCGTTTACGCTGAGGTTTCCAAAACGCCTAAGGACAAGCACCTGTTGACTTGGGACAGGTTACCACCAACGGCAGTAAGCAGAATCAAAGCCACTGACAGAAAAGCTTTCCTGCTGCCTGCTGCCCTCTAACTACCGTCTTTAGCTATAGTCGTGGTAGTTGGAATAGCGGTATATCAACTCACTAGCAAAAAGCCAAAGTTGAGGGTAAAAACTTACTGGCTAGGACGTGCGATCGCTTGATTAAACCTAATCGACAACGCTGAACGCTACACGGATCTAGCCGCCTGTCGCTTTAAGTCCGCAGAATTTAATCAACCTGTAAAATAGCTGGCGATTGAGTTACCTCGCCTCTAAAAGCCAAATTTTGGTTGGGGTTAGCCAAACCAATCCGATGGCGAGTTGTGTTTGTGATCTTGCTTAGAAGTGTGAGACGTAGATTGAACCTGGCTTTGCTCGAACACTTCTCTAATGCCAATATGAATTGTGCTTTCAAGTTTGCCCTGATCAACCAGCGAACGGCAGACCGATTGACAGTTGACCTTATTGAGATCGCACTCGTTCAAAACAACGTAGAAATTACGAACCCGATTGAGTACATAAGCTACCAGCTTTTGACGTAAATCAGGTAGAGCAAACGCCTTTTGATAAGGATGGTGAGGATAAGACTGAATCAGCTTTTCCGCTTCCTCAATAACGACTTGTTCCATCAAATTCAAAATTGTTTTCATGACCTCTCTCTATAGTTACTAGGGTTTGCGTTAGTTAGATAGTCTGACACTTAGCTCACCTGCAGGTAGCTAAATAAGCTGTTAATTGGTATAGGCTGAGGTCGGTTTTGCGTATGACTTAGCTATAACTGATCAGCCAAATCTAAGTATTAACAACCTCTAAAAAAGCGAATTCATTCTTTTTGCCAATTTTTGTTTATAGCCGCAATCTTAACCAAACATAAAGACTTGCCTGAATAGCCTGCCAGCGATCGCTAGCAGGAAAAATACGATTTAATAGCTATGGTGGGGATTGCTTAACAATCTAGGCAATCAGGCTTAGCTACTGTGTAATGACATCCCCGTAAAATTACTGAATTTCAATTGATCCCATGCCTGACAGTTAAGAGTAAATCCGCTTTCTATCACATTTTTAAGATAAACAAAAAATGTGAGGATTTCATGAAGATAGGTAGTAGCTTATATAGCTTGAGGCATTTGAACCAAAGAATTCAGCCCAACGTTGGGCATACTTAGGGTAATTACCCAAAACTCACCTTGCTATGACCAGAGAAAAGATCACATCCGTTGCAGTTGTTTAGGTACAGATCTGGCGGGAGTAGCCCCTACTTTTGGGATTTTTGTCAATCAGGTTGTATTGCTTTGAAGAAGTCTCTGCGGGTCGCTAAATAATTTCTTAAAAAGTTTTCTTTGAAGTTCTAGGATTCGACAGTCTAGCAAAATGGAGTCCCCTACCAGCAGAGAAACTATAGCGGCAAAAGCTTTCTGCAATCAGGAGTCACAGGTGACAGAAACTGCAACCGTAGAGTTTCAGCTACAACAATTCGCTCAGGGGCAAAGTCATTTACAGGCTTTTTTCGCGGAAACGCCAGATTTATTTTGTCGGCTGTCTTTAGATGCGAACTGTCTTGAGCTTTGTCCTCACTGGCTACCAGTAACAGGCTGGAATCCAACAGATTTACAAGGAACTGGCTGGCTGGCTTGTATCGCATCTGAAGACAGGCCAACCATCTTTCAGATGCTGCATCAGGCTAGCCTGCAAACTCAAGCAACTCAACCAATCACCTGTCGCTTCCGCTATCCAGATGAGTCTTGGCAGTTCTTTGCTGTTCGCAGTCGTATCCACCAAGGCAGCTATTGGCTACACTGTCGGCCTTTAGGTACTCACTTACCCCAACTTTCTCAACCAGATTTGCAGCGTTTGCAGCGGAGCGAAGAGCGCTGGCAACTGGCGATTGAAGGGAGTAACGACGGTATTTGGGATTGGGATATTGAAAATGACCAGGTTTTTCGCTCTGAACGCTGGCTCTCTATTCTTGGCTATAGCAAAGACCAGATTGATACAAAGCAAGAATTTTGGACAAACTTAATCCACCCAGAAGATCGAAAAGCAGTCATCGCCGCCCAGCAAGCTTATTTGCAACACCTGAACCCAGAGTATGCAGTAGAGTACCGTATGCGTTGCCAAGACGGTACCTACAAATGGATTTTTTCGCGTGGCAAAGCTGTTTGGGACTATCAGGGAAATCCGATTCGGATGGTAGGCACTAATACGGATATTCACGATCGCAAACAAATTAAACAAGAACGCGATCGCTTTTTGACACAGCTACAAATCCAAAACAAAAATTTAGAACAGCTTATTCAACAGTTAGGAGCGCTTCTTGAAGATCGCACCTACCAAATGGTGCAACAAGCTCAAACCCTAGATGCGATTTTGTCTTCTTCTTCCGATCCAATTTACTGTTTTGATCGCCATTACCAATTACGCTACGTTAGCATTCGGGGGGCTGCTATTTTAGGCTACGCTCCCAATGAGATGCTACACAAAACAGGGCGAGAGCTGGGCTTTCCAGAGCGCTCAGTTGTTAAGTTTGAGCAGCAGATTCAAGACGTTATTACGACTGGAAATAGCCAAACCTACCAAAAAGGGCTGGTGACGGTTCAGGGAAAGCGAGATTTTGAATATGTCTTGAATCCTATTTTTGCAGAGTCTGGAGAAGTAGAAGCTGTTGTTATCAATGCGCGCGACGTCACCGATTTAAAGCGCAGTGAGCATATACTCAAAAATTTAGCAGCGGGGACGGCAGCCGTCATCGGCAAAGACTTTTTCCCTGCCTTGGTTCACCATCTCGCCCAAACGCTCAACGTTCGTTACGCCATCATCGCGGAGTTACACTCACACCAGCGGTTGGAAATTGTAGCCGCCTCTCCAGAACTCAGCACAAAAATTAGCCGTGCCTGGGCCATTGCCAATACGCCTTGTCAGCAAGCGATCGCCCAGGGTAGCTATCACTGTCCTTGCTTGGTGCAGCAACAGTTCCCTGAGGATCAAAACTTGGTCACGCTAGAAGCCGATAGCTATTACGGCATTAGCTTAACCAATAGCCAGGGAGATCATATTGGCTTGCTTTGTGTCCTTGACCATAAACCTTTCCCCTACTCTGAGCGGATCGAACAAGTCTTGCGTATTTTTGCCGCGCGAGCGGGTGCAGAGCTAGAGCGGCAGCAAACTTCTGATGCTCTACATCGCAGTGAAGAGCGTTTTCGCCGTATTTTTGAAGAAAGCCCTTTAGGTATCGCGCTGGCCGATTTAGAAGGACGCTTTGTAACCGTCAATCCTAAACTTTGTAAATGGTTAGGCTATTCGGCGACGGCACTTAAACAGCTCACCTTTTTCGAAATTACTCACATTGCTGATCGCGGCTTGCACCTTCCTTACCTGCAAGACTTAATGAGCGGCCAGCTCGATCGCATCTCAATTGAAAAACGCTTTCTCCACAAAAACGGTACCCCCTTGTGGGCAAACTTGACTCTTTCTCGCGTTTGCTATTCCGAAGATGACTCAATTCACCTGCTAGGGCTAATTGAAGATATTGGCGATCGCAAGCAAGCTGAGCAAGCCTTAAAAGACAGTCGTCATCTGCTCCAGCAAATTACCGAAACCTCGCCCAGCTTGGTCTACATCTTCGACCTGATTCAACAAGCAACGGTCTATACTAATCGCGATTTAGCGGTGGTTTTGGGCTATCAAGATCGGCAAATTTCTGAAGCAAGCCTTCAATTTTTAGCCAACGTCATGCATCCTGATGATTTTCCTCGCTTCATCAGCTATTTGCAGCAGTTGAGCGCAGCCACCGATGGAGAATTGCTGTCTTTAGAATATCGCGTACGCAAAGCCAATGGCCGTTGGGCTTGGTTTGAAAGCGTTGATACAGTCTTTACGCGTGATGCCAAAGGTACGGTGACGCAGGTAATTGGCAATGCCTTAGATATTAGCGATCGCAAACAAGCCGAAGCAGAAATGGAAAAAGCCCTAGAACGAGAACGGGAATTGAGCGAACTCAAATCGCGTTTTGTCTCCATGACTTCCCACGAATTTCGCACGCCTCTGGCTGTGATTGCTTCTTCTGCTGGCATTCTCAAAGACTTTGGCTACAAGCTAGATGAAAGTCGCAAACAGCGTCACTTAGAAACAATTCAAACCTACGTTCAGCATACAACTCAGCTTTTGGACGATATCTTACTGCTGAATCGAGCCGAATCAGGACGCGTAAATTGTGTGCCACTACCGCTAAATCTAGTAACATTTTGCCGCGAACTGATAGAAGATATGCAGCTCAGTGCCCCTGATTATGTGCTCAACCTCACGTTAGAAGAGCCAGAAGTTGCCATTTTTGAGATGTCTGCCAGTTGGAGCGTTTTACTAGATGCCAAACTATTACGCCAAATTTTAGTCAACCTGCTTTCAAACGGCATCAAATATTCAGACCCCGGCTCCTGCGTGACGCTGAGCCTCGCGCGTGACGACACAACCGTCACGCTCAACATCTCAGATGAAGGAATTGGCATCTTGCCAGAAGATCAAGAATACTTGTTTGAGTCTTTCCATCGAGGAGCCAATGTCGGTACTACCCAAGGCACTGGGCTGGGCTTGTCTATTGTCAAACGCTGCGTAGAGTTGCACAACGGTAGACTCTCTTTCAAAAGCAGACCCTTGCAAGGAACTACATTCACGGTTTGTCTACCGATTACAGCCGACGAGGTGAGTGAGCCAGTCGTTCCAAAAGCTGAGTGATTGGAGGAAAGTATACCTATAGCCGCAGCGTTGAGAAACTGAAATTGCTGAAAGTCTTCTACAGAAAGCCTTTTATGCTACCTTCTGCCTTTGGCTACATCAGCTCACCGATTCAGGAAAATACGCTATAGTCTAGGACTGTTCACCTGTGTAGTTCTTGAACTCAAATGACTAACGCCCAAGGCTGGTACATTGTCAAAGCCCAAGACGAGTCTTGCCAGATCATCACCCATGAGCAATTTGCCGCGATCGCTAACGCCCAACCTCAGCACTGGGGGCCTTTTGCTTCTCAAAGTGAAGCGATCGCCCGACGAGTGGGCTTAATCCGAGCAGGCAAATGTCAACCTCAATAAAGGTTCAAAGCAGCAATCAAAAAGCTGCCCACTTCATCGGCAGACAGCTTTTGATCCATTTGAATCTAAATTGCTAGTTCAAAGCAGGTGAAACCACTACATTAGCTGCTTCGCGATTGACTCGAATTTGCTGGGTTAAAATCTCTAGCGCCTTGGCATACTGAGGATCTTCTAACGTCCCAACTCGCTCTCGATCTTGAGAAAAGCTTTCGCGATCGCTTTCACTCAGCTCAATCACCACATCCGGTTCAATGCCTTGTTTGTTGATATCGCGACCACTCGGCGTCAAATACTTAGCGACGGTAACAGCAACTCCCGAACCATCAGGCAAACTTCTTACCGATTGCACCAACCCTTTACCAAAGGTTTGCGTACCGACTAAAACAGCTCGGTGATTGTCTTGTAACGCTCCAGAAAGAATTTCACTAGCACTGGCTGAACCACCATCGACTAAAACCACCAGCGGTAAGTCAGTGACCGCCCGATTGTTGGCAATTTCTTCATCCACAATACCTTGGCGATCGACGGTCGAAACAATAGTGCCATCGTCTAGCCACATGCGGGCGATATCAATACTGGAATACAGTAAGCCACCCGGATTCCCGCGCAGATCTAAGATATAGCCAATCACATCTCGATCTTCTAGAGCTTGAATCGCATCTCGCATCTCAACAGCCGCATTGGCACTAAACTGCGTCAGGCGAATGTAGCCAATACCGCCCTCAGCCCCTTCTCGATAGCTGTAGCGCACCGGATGAATTTCGATTCGCGCCCGCTCAATTTCATAATCAAGCGTACGTTCACCCCGCTTCAGCGTAAGTTTCACCTGCGACCCAACTGGCCCACGAATGAGATTAACGGCAGTATTGAGATCCATGCCTTCGGTACTCTGACCGTCGATCGCCATAATTACATCTTGCGCCTGCACCCCAGCATCAAACGCAGGCGTGTCTTCAATGGGCGCAACCACTAAAATCTCGTCAGTTTCTTCATCCTGTGAGATTTGAATACCTACCCCTGTGAGTTCGCCAGAGGTATCCACCTGCATGTTGCGATACTCTTGCGGATCCATAAAGCGCGTATACGGATCATCTAGTTGCTCCAGCATCTCTCGAATAGCACCGTAGGCTTCTTCTTGGCTGCCGTAATCCCGCTCTAGATATTCCATGCGAACGGCTTCCCAATCAACCTGATTAAAGGTGCCATCCACATAGTTGCGATCGATGAGTTGCCAAACTTCATCGACTAGCTCTTTAGGGCTTTCGCGAAAAAAGGCTTGCCCTTGAGAGAGATGAATACCCGCACCGGTTACTGTAACTGCAGCGACAGCAAGAGCAGTCGCACCAAGTACAAGTCCACGTTTTGAGATTGCCATAAATCAACTGATGTGTCTGAAGGCGGTATGCTCAATCTAGCACACCAAAAGTGTAGCTATGGGATTCAAACAGAGCCAAATTTTGGGCCTTGACCCAAATAGTTAGTTGCCCCCCTCAAACTAAAATATTAACCCCTGTTTTACCGACAATTGAGCGCAGCAGACTTGGTTGCTCCTGCTCCTTAATAGAAGTTTAGGGATCTACCCAACGATCATCGGCTTTGATTAGGTTGATCAATTCTGCTACCCCCTGATCTTCGGGCACCCGTTTAATTTCTTCTCGGCCTCGATAAAGGGAAATGTATCCTGGCTGCTTGCCCACGTAGCCATAGTCAGCATCAGCCATTTCGCCAGGGCCATTGACAATACAGCCCATAACAGCAATATCCAAGCCTGTTAAGTGCTGGGTAGCTGCCCGTACTTTATGTAGGACTTCCTCTAAGTTGAAGAGGGTTCGCCCACAGGAAGGACAAGCCACGTACTCCACCATTGTCTTGCGCAGACCCAAAGCCTGCAAAATGCTGTAGCAAACCGGAATTTCTTTTTCAGGCGCTTCAGTCAGTGAAACTCGAATCGTGTCGCCAATTCCTTCGGCCAGCAAGGTAGCGATTCCGGCTGTCGATTTGATGCGACCGTACTCGCCATCTCCCGCTTCCGTCACCCCCAAATGCAGCGGATAGTCCATGCCAGACTCATTCATGCGCTGCACCATCAGCCGATAGGCAGCTAGCATCACTGGAACCCGTGAAGCTTTGAGGGAAATTACCAAATTGCGATAATCTAGCGATTCACAAATGCGGATAAACTCTAGCGCTGATTCCACCATACCTTCAGGCGTATCGCCATAAGTAAACAACATGCGCTCAGCTAAAGAACCATGGTTTACCCCAATTCGCATAGCTTTACCCTGATCTCGCAGAGTAATTACTAAGGGTTCTAAGGTTTGACGGATTTTTTCGCCTATTTCTTCAAACTCAGACTGTGTATATTCGCTACGGGTCGGACTGGGCTTTTCAAAGACGTACAGCCCTGGGTTAATTCGCACTTTGTCAACGTGCTTGGCTACTTCTAAGGCAATTTTCATGCCATTGTGATGCACATCTGCCACCAAAGGCACTGCTTGATAGCTGGCTGATAGCTTCTGTTTAATTTCAGCGATCGCCTTTGCATGAGCCATACTAGGCACCGTCACACGAACAATCTCACAGCCAATTTCGTGTAAGCGACGAATTGCAGCCGCCGAACCATCGATGTCCAACGTATCTTCATTGATCATTGATTGCACCACAACCGGATGGCCCCCTCCAATCGTGACGCTGCCGACCTTAACAGGGCGCGTGTGGCGGCGATGAATTGTGGTATCGAAAGCGGGATTAGCTTCAGCAGCGGACTGAGCCACAGGATTTGACAGAGTTTGCATAGCGCGAGGGTGAGCAGGCAAGTACTTAGATATCCATCTCTGTAATCAGGTTGCCATAGAAATGATGCGATTAAAACTTTTCCTGGCTCTTCCTGCCAAAAGCATGTCGATAAAAGACAACAACGACCCCAAGGCAAACTGCAGGTAAGCTACCCACAACGCGCATAAACACTCAACCACTCAGCAAGGTAGGCCCACGCTTGAACAAGTCTGCAAAGGAATCAATAAGCAACCTATAAAATTGCCAACCCAGCAAAGTTTAGACATTAGTAATACAGCTCAGTAGCTAAAAATTGCCACTCACTTTGCGATTCTTAAATTAGAGCTGGGCAGACTATCACTGTGCACAGACCTAAAAGCGCTTCACAGTTGACCTGACTTCAACTCAGGTCGCTTCAAGCCTACCTAGGGATCGATCCCAACGGCTAACAACCAGCAACGACACTCTCAACTCTCTAAATTAAGGTTCAAAAACTATGGCTGTTGAAAAGGTAAATTCTTCCTCTAGCTTAGCAGAAGTGGTTGATCGCATTCTCGACAAAGGTATTGTGATCGATGCGTGGGCTCGCGTTTCCCTGGTAGGGATTGAACTGCTTGCTGTTGAAGCACGCATTGTTATTGCTTCTGTTGATACTTATCTCAAGTATGCCGAGGCAGTAGGGTTAACTGCCCAAGCTGCTGTCCCTGCTGTTTAGGTGCCTCGCTAAAATCCGATAACCATCACCCGTCAGATAACTCAAATAAATTTGATGACCTACAGATCTCAATCTGCGGGGATTGGCGGGTGATTCCTCTCGTTTCATTCATTCCATAAATAAGGGGTTCAATCAGGAGCTGGCTTCTATGACTGCACTTCGAGATCAGTGGTTAGCGCAAAGAGAGCAGCGACAGCAGACGGTACTGAAGCGACAGCAGCAGGTCACAGAAATTTTATCGGCCTACCAGCAACAGCGTCAGGTCGAAGCCGCTCAACGGCTACAGCAACGTCAACAACAAAGTCTTAACAAGCAGATTGCAACTCAGCAATGGTTAACTGAGTTGCAACAGCAGCTTCAAAAAAATCGAGCCGCTGTTGAGCAACAATTGACGAATCACCAGCAGATGCGATCGCAGCAAAATCAAATCTGGCGGTTGGAGCTTTCTGCTTTAATAGGTGACCTACAGGTTGAAGTAGGAACGACGCTTTCAGCGATCGCCCAGCAACGACAAAACCGAGCCATTGCTCTGCGGCAAAAACTTAAACAAGAGCGGCAAATTCCGCTTCAGGCAGTTCGCATTCTATTTGACTCTTTAGCTGAATTTAGAGCTGAACTCGCAGCTTATCGGCAAAGCCTATCGCAACAGGTTTGGGGAACAGCTACCACGGTGCGATCGCTACCTGCACCTGCGGCTAACAGTCAGCCAGCCGTACCGCAAGTTACGCCAGCAGTCACCCCTCAGATCATTGAGAAAAAGGTTTATCAGTATTTGAAAACTCAGCACCAGGCAAGACTGGGTGACATTGAAGCAGCTTTAAAACTCAATCGGCTGCAGACCGTTGATGCCTTGCGATCGCTGATACAAAAGCAGCTCATTGTTCAACGCGATCGCATTTACCAGTTACCAGAGGAAGTTGTCCTGTGACCACCGTTCTTCAAGCTCGCCCCCACAACTTTGTCTCCACCCCCGCTATTGAGCGGTTATCGTCACGGGCTTTGCGCTATTTGCAATCCGGCTATTCAGTTCATCTCCGGGGTGCCGCAGGCACTGGGAAAACCACACTAGGTCTACATCTAGCCGATTTGCTAGGCCGCCCCATTATGGTGCTGTTTGGAGACGATGAGTTTACAACGGCTGACCTGATTGGCAACCAGTTAGGCTATACCCGCAAAAAAGTTGTGGATAATTTTATTCACAGCGTTGTCAAAGTTGAAGACGAACTAAGGCATAACTGGGTCGATTCGCGTTTGACGCTGGCCTGTCGCGAAGGGTTCACCCTGGTTTACGACGAATTTAATCGTTCTCGCCCAGAGGTCAACAACGTTCTCCTTTCGGCCTTAGAAGAAAAACTATTAGTGCTGCCGCCCAGCGGTAATCGACCTGAGTATATTCGAGTTCATCCCCAATTTCGGGCTATTTTTACCTCTAATCCAGAGGAATACTGTGGCGTTCATGGCACCCAAGACGCTCTCCTCGATCGCCTTATCACCATCAATATGCCAGAGCCAGATGAGCTAACTCAGCAGCAAATTGTGGTCAAGAAAACGGGGATTGACGCAGATTCGGCCCTCTTGATTGTCCGTATTGTTCAAGCTTTTCAGTCGGCGGCAATAGCAGATAGCGTTTCCAGCTTGCGTCCCTGCCTGATTATTGGCACTGTTTGCCAAGAGCATGAAATTGCGGTTCTACCGGAAAATCCAGAGTTTCGAGAAATTTGTGGTGATATCTTGCTTTCTCGCTCCGAGCAGCCTTTTGCTGAAGCTACTCAGCAGCTTTGGACAATTTTCAACCAATTGATTGCAGAACCCAAAACTCGACAGCCCCTAGCAGAAAAAACACTCGCTTCAGCAGGCTTGCACCGGATCACCCCTGAACTAGTTTCTGAAGAAGCAGTAGAAACGCTAGCAGAAACTAGAGCGGTCGCTACAGCAGAAGCAGAAACAACCGCCTTAGATCGTCTGTTGGCTACGCACGAACAAACAATTTATCAGCACTTAGAAGTCGTCGGTTCGGCTCGACTAGCTGAGCTTGAGACGACACTAGGCTTAAGCCGTTTTCAGGTTGTCAATGCGCTGAAATCTTTGATTGAAAAAGGCTTACTGCACAAACAAGAAACTCCAGGCGCTCCTTCAATCTATCAAATTCATATTGCTTAGAGGCAGACACAATGGTACTTGGGACTCCCCCCCGCCCCACTTCTAGCCCGTCAATGAATACAGCCACTCAAGGATCTAGCCTAGTTGATGTTTTAGAACGCGTGCTGGATAAAGGAATTGTGATTGCAGGAGACATTTCTGTGTCTGTTGGCTCAACTGAGCTACTCAGCATTCGCATTCGCTTACTCATTTCTTCTGTCGATAAAGCCAGAGAAATTGGCATTAACTGGTGGGAGAACGATCCTTATTTGGGGGGGCGATCGCCTCAATTATTGGAAGCCAATCAACAGCTACAAGCTCGCATTGAAAGTTTGGAAACCGAGTTAAAGGCGCTGCGAGCGGCTCAACCGCCAGTAGAAACGGCTCATTCATCTGACTAAGAGGGAAAGCGCGTGATCACCGTTAAAAGCATGAAGCAGATTGCCACCAGTCGCACCATTGCCAGTATGCGATCGCTACGACATTTAGGTAGTAATCATAGCTCTGTTCAAGATCAAGGGCGAAGGATGGTTGGCTACAGTCAAATGGTTGCCAGTGAAACTTACCGCCAGTGGCAGCAGCGCCAGTGGCAGCGTTCAAAGTAGTCTGCTTTAGCAATAGCCCCCTTAGAAAAGCATCTTTTTCGCTGCTTATGTTAGCTCAGCCTGACTCCATTACACCGACTCGAACGGATTCAAAAGCAGGACTTGCTCCTTTATTGCTGACCCTGATAGAACTCATTCGGCAGCTCATGGAAGCTCAGGTGATTCGTCGCATGGAAGCCGATGAGCTAGAAGAAACCGACCTCGATCGCGCTGCCGAGAGCTTACGACAACTGGAGACTCAAGTCATTCACCTATGTGAAATTTTTGAGGTTGATCCGGCTGATCTGAACCTGGATTTAGGCGAAATTGGTACCCTTCTGCCTAAAGCGGGAGGGTACTATCCCGGTGAGCGATCGCAAAGTCCTACTATTCTTGAACTTTTAGATCGGCTTCTCAATACGGGAGTTGTCGTCGAGGGAGAAGTTGACTTGGGCTTAGCCCAGATCAACCTCATTCATGCCAAATTACAGCTCGTCTTAACCGCCAAGCCAATTAAACGCATATCAAAACATGGGTGAACGACTCTATTTATACGGGATCTTTCCGGCACCGGGGCCACAGCATCTGGCGCTAACAGGACTCGACAATCAGCCGATTGACAGCCATACGATTGAAGAATTTACATTTTTGTTTTCAGCCGCTAAACAAGAGCGCTACCTGGCTAGCCGTCGTAACCTTTTGGGGCATGAGCGAGTATTAGAAGCGGCCATGCAAGCAGGGTTTCAAACGTTACTGCCGTTGCAGTTTGGTCTAACCACTGAAGCCTGGGAACCTGTGCAGCAAGAGCTGTTGGTGCCCAATCGCGATCGCCTCAAACAGCTCTTTGCCAAGCTCCAAGGCCGCCGCGAAGTGAGCATCAAAGTGATGTGGGAGCCAGATCAAGAACTGGAAACGCTGATGCGTGAAAACGAAGCCCTGCGACTTGAGCGCGATCGCTTGCAGGGTAAACAGCTGCGAATGGAAGAGGTTATTGGTATTGGGCAGGCAATTGAACAGGCGATGGAAGCGCGCAAACTAGACATCATTCAGGCGCTTCGGACGGCTTTGAATCCACTGGCTGCTGAGGTGATTGAAAATGAGCCAATGACCAGCGCCATGATTTACAATGCTGCCTACCTAATTTCTTGGGATGAAGAAATTGCTTTTGGAGAACAGGTGGAAGCTTTAGACGCTCAGTTTGAGGAGCGCCTGCGCATTCGCTATAACAGCTTCACAGCACCTTACAACTTTTCTTACCTAGCGCAACCGTAAATGCTTCGTCTGGGCTGATCAAAGGGGTAGTGGCTTTGAAGCGGGTCTTTAGCGCACTCCCAAAATGTTCATTTTTAAATTTGTTTAACGGATAGCGACCGGATTATGCTGTTTAAACTACTCCTTGCGCCCGTCACAGGCCCCTTAGGCGGCGTCACTTGGATTGCGGAAAAACTATTAGAACAGGCTGAAGCTGAACTTGATGATACCGAAAACCTGCAAAAACGGCTGTTAGCGCTGCAACTCTCTTTTGATATGGGGGAGATTTCAGAAGAAGACTTTGAAGCTCAGGAAGAAGAACTACTTCTGGCTATTCAGGCCACACAAACCGCTGAAGACGATCGGTAGGTAGCGATATTTCAAGATAAAATCAATCATTCCCCGTGGGGAAGTGAGTTGGTTTTTGAAGTTGGGCTGGATATGGCAAAGTTTCAGCGATCGCAGATTCGGTATTTCTTAAACAATTATTCTCTTTACTTTCTTCCTCTAGTTTTTTCAATTGCGCTAGCTTTTGAGACTTATCAGTTCGACTTTAGAACGTCCTACGTTGCAGGCAAGGCGGTCTTATATCATCTGGATCCTTATATCAATCATGTCTCTAACTTTCCAGAATTTTACAGCCCTGTTAACGCTGGAGTGCAGGCTAGTTCTGGCTTGAGATATCCGCCTTTAGCGGCTATTTTGTATGCACCGTTTGCTTTTTTCCCTTATGAAGTTGCCAAAATAATTTTCACAGTCGTTATTTTGTTGTTTTTTGGTTTAATTTGTTTTGAACTAGTTAAAAACAACCGATTTTCGCTAAAGGGAGAAGCAATTTTATTTGCTGCCTGTAGTTTTCCTATTATTGCTTCAGTTGAAAGAGGGCAAATTGATTTAGTTGTTCTTTACTTAACGCTGTTAAGCTTTTTCTGTCAGCAAAAAGGACAAAGCTTTAGGGCAGCATTTTGTCTAGCTTTGGCCGCTAATATCAAAATTATTCCGTTAGGCGTTTTAATTTATTATGGCTTACGTAAGCAATTTAGCTTTATCGCTCAAGCTTTAGTAAGTACAGCTATTCTATTTTTATTGCCTTTACCTCTATTTGGGTTAAGCGTCTACCGTCACTTTTTAAGCCGAATCTTTCCTGGCATTTTTGCAGAAATCACCAGTCCTACTCCCATAAATTTACACGGCCAAAGAATCTTTAAAAACATTGTTGAATCGGTTGATAGCCCTAATTTACGTTTGGGTCATGATTTTGTTCATGGCTTTATGAACCCGCTGCTCAAAAACTCATCGTCTGGAGCTATTCTTTGCGGGTTAATCTTGACAATTTTGTTTTTTATTGCCGCCTGGAAAAGCGATAAAAGTTATCAGTTTTTTGGCTTTATCAATACGCTGAATCTTTTTAATCCAAAAGCCTGGATTATGGGTTTAGTATGGCATTTACCTTTATGTTTTTACCTTTACAACCAAGTCAACAATCGGGGTAAATTTTTACTCCTTTTGCCGTTATTTTTACCACCTTTCTTAAATGCAAGCGCTATTCTCGCTTATGTAGTTTCGATCATCTTTGCCCTGACGCCACGCATACCCCTGTTAAGCAGGTGGTTTTTGCGCGACGCTCATGCTCGTTCTTATGAGCGTGAATCTAGCAAACGAGGATTGAGCCAACCCCTTGCAGAATAGCTTATGGCTTTACCGGGCGCTGGGATAAGATTTTGCCAGCGATCGCCTCTGGTACGTTTTGCTGCTGTAAATATTCCGTCGCCCGCTGGTGCTGAATGTGCCCAGGTGTAAGTTCACTGAGCAGTAACTTAACTACTTTGCGCAAATAAAATACTAGGTACTTCCAGCGAGGAACCGAAGGGCGATCGCGATAGATGCTGTTAACCATGTGCTGCACATTTTGCGGCGATTTGAGATTGGTCAACTGCTGAAAAACCTGGCGTTTGGCGCTCCAATCAGGGCTGAGATACCATTGCAGCCACAGCGGCATATGCCGTTGCACATCCGCTACCTGAAAGTCTGTTGTTGCTTGCAAATTGCTAGAGAGCCGAATTTGATACCCTTTAGTTCGGGCGCGGCAAATATACTCATAATCTCCCCCATAGTGGCGAAACCGTTCAACATTGGGTAGACCTATCTCTTTGACCAGCAGCGCCGGAAAGACCGCAATGTTGCCGTTGAGCGTATGCACTTTGAGCGTTGGCTCAGTGGCAAATTGCGCCATGCTGTTGATGGGACGACTGTTGAGAACGCCGCCATACACAACCCAGTCTGGGTGGCTTTGCGCCCGAACAATGCCCCCTGTGATCACCTTTTGACCGCTATTGGCTTGGCAGACTTTTAGCAGTTGAAGCAAAAAATCATCAGCCAGAGTAATATCATCGTTGAGCCAAACAATATAATCACTAGCTAGCTGCTCGACAGCGTATTGCATACCCTGAGCGATCGCCCCTGTCCACCACAAATGCCCGTCTCCGGCTAAGAGATGTACCTGGGGAAACTCAGCTTTGATGAGATCAGGGGTGCCGTCTGTAGAAGCATCATCCACCACCACAATTTGCAGCGGCATCGCTTGCTGCTGGCTCTGTTCGCTTAACTGCCGCAAAATGGCTAAAGTGTGATGCCGCCGATTTCTAACGGGTAGCACAGTTGCCATTGTCGGCATAGAGGATTGAGTCGGCTCTGATGGCTGAGGTGAGTTCTCTAGCAGCATCACCCTTCTAAAAATAGCGTCATGCTTAGATTACCCGTCTTCACCCGACACTAATACGCTAACGCGTTTGGGAAAAAACTCAGGATTAAGAAGAAACAGGCTGGGGCGAAGAAGTTTCCACCTCTGTGGAAGCAGTCGTTTTTTGGGTGGTGAAAGTGAGTGAGCCGTGGCTTAAACTCACCTGAATAACAGAGCCTTCGGTAAACGTATTTTCGAGAATCTTGGTAGCAATGGGGTTTTCTAGCTCTCGCTGAATGGCTCGCTTTAGCGGACGGGCACCATAAACCGGGTCGTAACCCACTTCAGCAATATGGTTGAGAGCAGCACTAGACAGCTCTAACGTAATCTTTTGGTCGGCTAGGAGGCGGTGCAAGCGGCGAATTTGAATATTCACGATTTGCCGCAGTTCAGTCCGGCTCAGCGGATGGAAAAGAATCAGATCGTCAACGCGATTGAGAAATTCAGGGCGAAAATGCCCTTGCAAAGCGTTCATGACACGGCGCTGCATTTCGCTGTATTTAGAGTCGTCACCGGCTACATCCAAGATATGCTCGCTGCCAATGTTGCTGGTCATGACAATGACCGTATTGCGAAAGTCTACGGTGCGACCTTGGGAGTCGGTGATGCGGCCATCGTCTAGCACTTGCAGCAGAATGTTAAACACATCCGGGTGGGCTTTTTCGACTTCGTCTAGTAAGACCACTGAGTAAGGCTGGCGACGAACCGCTTCTGATAGCTGACCGCCCTCTTCGTAACCAACATAGCCGGGAGGTGCCCCCACCAAGCGCGAGACGGCATGTTTTTCCATGTACTCAGACATGTCAATGCGGATAATGGCGTCTTCAGCATCAAATAAAAATTCGGCCAAAGCCCTGGCTAACTCGGTTTTACCTACCCCGGTCGGCCCCATAAACATAAAAGAGCCAATTGGGCGACCTGGATCTTTCATTCCGGCACGGGCGCGACGAATAGCCGCTGCAACAGCCGCGATCGCTTCGTCTTGGCCGATCACCCGCTGGTGCAGATGTTTTTCGAGTTGCAGTAGCTTTTGCCGCTCAGATTCCATCAGGCGATTGACGGGAATTCCGGTCCACTTGGCAACGATTTCAGCAATGTCGGCTTCAATTACCTGCTCTCGCAGCAGGGTTTCTCCCCGAGCCTGAATTTCTACTAGCTTGGCTTCTTTAACTTCGCGATCGCGCTGTACGCCTTCTAGCTCACCGTATTTGAGCTGAGCAGCTTTGTTGAGGTCGTAGGCACGCTCGGCTTGCTCAATTTGTACCCGTAGCTGATCTTCTCGTTCTTTGAGCGTATTGATGGCTTCTAGGGTTTGCTTTTCGGTTTGCCACTGAGAATTTAGCTCTTGCTGCTTTTCAGAAAGTTCTGAAATTTCTTGCTTAATGCGCTCTAGACGCTCTTGCGCCGGACGATAGGCAATCCCCGTCGCTTGGCCTTCGCCTTCAAGCGAGAGTTTTTCCATCTCTAGCTGCATCAAACGGCGATCGATGGTTTCTAGCTCAACGGGTTTGGAGGTGATTTCCATTTTGAGCTTGGCAGCAGCTTCATCAACGAGATCAATCGCCTTGTCTGGCAAGAAGCGATCGCTAATATAGCGATCGGAGAGAGTTGCCGCCGCCACCAGCGCTGAGTCTGAAATTTGAACGCCGTGGTGGACTTCATAGCGCTCTTTTAGCCCGCGCAAAATTGAGATACAGTCTTCAACGCTGGGCTGGCCAATATAAACTTGCTGAAAGCGACGTTCTAAGGCCGCATCTTTTTCAATATTTTTGCGATATTCATCTACCGTTGTCGCCCCAATGCAGCGCAGTTCGCCGCGGGCTAGCATCGGTTTGAGCAAGTTGCCCGCATCCATAGTGCCTTGCCCCGCCCCAGTGCCAACTACGGTATGCAGCTCATCAATAAATAGAACAATTTGGCCACCAGAAGCTGTGACTTCTCGCAAAACTGAGCGCAGCCGATCTTCAAACTCACCCCGATACTTGGCACCAGCAATTAGGCCACCAATATCGAGAGAAATCAACTGTCGGTTTTTGAGCGACTCTGGTACGTCGCCATTGATAATGCGCTGAGCCAGTCCTTCGGCGATCGCGGTTTTGCCCACACCGGGTTCTCCAATTAGTACCGGATTGTTCTTTGTGCGGCGTGAAAGTACCTGAATCACCCGACGAATTTCTTCATCGCGGCCAATTACCGGATCGAGTTTGCCATCTCTGGCTTGTTCAGTTAGATCGCGACCATACTTTTCTAAGGCTTCATAGCGAGATTCTGGATTTTGTGTCGTTACTTTTTGACTGCCTCGCACGGTTTTAATGGCCGTCATCATCTCGGCTGACTCAACATTAAAACCTCGGAGCAGCCGCCGCCCGATGCGCTCATCGTCTACAAATCCTAAAAGCAAATGCTCAATCGAAATAAATTTATCTTTCAAGCTCTCTCTGGCAGCATCTGCCTTATCTAAAAGGCGATCGAGGCTTTGCCCAAGATATAAATTGCTATCACCCGTGGCCCTTACCCTAGCCTGCCGCTGAGCAAAAACGGTCAGTTCTCGCAGCATCACGTCTGGGTCAAGCTCAAGTCGCTTCAAAATCGAATGGGCTAGCCCTTCTTGTTCCAGCGAAGCCACAATCACATGTTCGGCTTCTAAATACTGCTGCTTGAATCGACGAGCGACATTTTGAGCTTCAACAATCGCTTCCCATGCTTTGTCAGTAAATTTGTCGGGATCAGTTGGCTGCATGGTCTAGGGTTTAGGTGTAACAGTCAAAAAGAGATTAAAGTTTTGTAAAAATTTGGGGGTCTTTAGTATAGCAATTCACCTCAGGCTCCCCCAAACAAAAATTGGCTATCCCAAGCGATTGATTGCAAGTCCATTGAGAAGTCAGTGACACCTCGATTGCCCAGACTTCTCAGATGTTCTCACAGAGCTAACCAACCACCTGTGAAGTCGCCGTTTGCCGATCACTCACTGTGTTTGGGCCGCTCTTTTGGATTAGCTCTACTTTATAGCCATTAGGATCTTCGACAAAGGCAATCACTGTCGAGCCATGCTTCATCGGGCCAGGTTCGCGAACAACTTTGCCGCCCTTGTTGCGAATGGTTTCGCAAGTGGTGTAAATATCTTCGACACCTATTGCAATGTGTCCATAGGCATCACCGAGTTCGTATTGGTCACGACCCCAGTTGTAGGTAAGTTCTAGCACCGTATGGTCAGCTTCTTCACCATAGCCGACAAAAGCTAATGTAAACTCACCCCCAGGGTAATCCTTCTGGCGCAGTAGTTTCATTCCTAGAACGTCACAGTAGAACCGCAAAGAAGCTTCTAGGTCTTTTACTCGCAACATGGTGTGCAGTAGTCGCATAGTTTATCCAGTAATTGACGATTCGCTACCTCTTCCTATTCTGAGACAAAAGTTAGAAGACAGACAGCTAACCCTGAGCAAACGCGCGGCGATTTGCCGTTCGGCTCGCTGGAGGCTGATAGACCCCTAGTCGAGATCCCAAAGTGTTTTTGAGATTTAGGCTGAATTTATCGCTTCACCTTATGCTTAACTATCGTATTGACTGAATAAGAAAGCCTTTGGGTAAACCTGTTGGAACAGAACTGCGGTTGCTCAGAACAGTGGCTCAAAGTCAGCTACTTAAAGTTCTTGTCCATTAGGTCATCATCCATCAGGCGATCGCCTAGCGTCATGCCGTCAATGAGGAACGAGAGAGATGATTGACACGATTGATACTGCCATTGAAGACATCCGGGCTCGTGAGATTCTAGATTCTCGGGGACGGCCTACGATTGAAGCTGAAGTTTATTTATCTGATGGGTCAGGGGGGTTAGCGCAAGTCCCTAGCGGCGCTTCGACGGGTAGCTTTGAAGCCCATGAACTACGCGATGGCGATAGCAGCCGCTATGGTGGCAAAGGAGTCTTGAAAGCGGTTGAAAATGTCGAAGAAGCGATCGCACCAGAACTGATTGGCCTCAATGCGCTAGAGCAAATGGTGATCGATCAGACCATGATTGATTTAGACGGCTCTGCCAACAAATCTAAGCTAGGCGCTAACGCTGTTCTGGCCGTTTCACTAGCCAACGCTAAAGCCGCAGCGGCAGCATTGGGCATTCCGCTCTACCGCTATCTGGGTGGCCCTTTAGCCAACGTGCTGCCCGTACCGTTGATGAACGTCATCAATGGGGGTGCCCACGCCAGCAACAACGTAGATATCCAAGAATTTATGATCGTGCCGATTGGAGCGTCTTCTTTTCGAGAAGCGCTGCGCTGGGGGGCTGAAGTCTTTGCCACCCTTAGCAAGGTATTGGCCGATCAAAATCTGCTGAGTGGCGTAGGGGATGAAGGGGGATATGCTCCCAATCTAAAGTCGAATCAAGCAGCTTTAGATCTTTTGGTAGCAGCTATCGAGCAGGCTGGTTACAAGCCGGGTGAAGAGGTTGCCCTAGCGCTAGATGTCGCTGCTAGCGAATTTTATCGGGATGGTCAGTACACTTACGACGGCGCAGCCCATTCGCCGGACGAGCTAATTCAGTATCTAGCAGGCTTGGTTGACGCTTATCCTATCATCTCGATTGAAGATGGCCTGCATGAAGATGACTGGCAAAGCTGGCAAAAGCTGACGGCTCAGCTAGGCGACAAAGTCCAACTGGTCGGCGACGACTTGTTTGTTACCAATCCCACCCGTCTGCAAAAGGGAATTGAACTAGGTGCGGGCAATTCTATTTTGATCAAGCTCAATCAGATTGGTTCTCTGACAGAAACCATGCAAACCATTGATTTAGCAACCCGGCGGGGCTATACCTCCGTCATCAGCCACCGCTCAGGAGAAACAGAAGATACCACCATTGCTGACCTGGCCGTCGCTAGCCGTGCCGGACAAATTAAAACGGGTTCTCTCTGCCGCAGTGAGCGAGTCGCAAAATACAATCGGTTGCTGCGGATTGAAGATGAACTGGGTGAACAAGCCGTCTATGCAGGCCAAGTGGGGTTAGGGCCTGGGCAAAGCTAAAGTCAGGATGTCACCATCTATAACAAGTACCCAGGCTTGGCCTGGGTATTTTTTTTGGGGACAGAGACAGCTAGAGCTACCAGGGTTGAGACGCTCAAAGACGGCTAAAGACCAAAGGTTGAGGGCAAAAGGCAAATCAGAGCCACCGTGCCCTCATGGTTACAGATGGGAAACTCTGTTGGGGCAAACGGCTTCTAATACAATAAGGTTAGCCAGAGAGGTAGCGCTGATGAAAGAGAAAAAAGGGAAGAGGCTCTCTTGTAAGACGCTGGCGATCGCTGCCTTAAGCTTGTTTGGTTTACCGTCAGCCCAGGCAAGTTCTCCTAGTCAAGCAATCAGCCCTCAGCTCTACGCAGATATCAACATTTTTTTACCCGGTAGGGTAGAACTTGAACCTGTTCGTGAGGTTGTTGTTGAATTTGTCGCTTTGGGTGATGACTGGGCTTCAATTTATCTCAACGGTCAGCGGGTGATCCGACAGGGCAACTTTAATCGGCGGGAGCAGATAGTTTTGGCAGAAGGAGCCTATTATTTGCAGATTGCCGGGATTACCCGGTTTGATTCTTGGGCTTCAGGCTATTTAGACGTAGGGCGATCGCGATCTAACGTGCTTGTGATTGTTTTTTCCAAAGAGGGCGGCATTCAGTCTATTAGCGATCCGCTGGCCTGGATTCCAGACTTTCCCAACCGTTAGTGTCAGATGGGAAATCCTTACGATTGGATAGCGCGATCGCTTGACACGTTGCATAAAGCTCACTGGCACCGAGCCGTACAAGCAATAGACAACACTGGCCCAGTGATTACACTGGCAGGTCAGCAACTGCTCAATTTTGCCAGCAATGACTATTTAGGGCTAGCAGGCGATCCGCGTTTGGCTGCTGCTGCGATCGCGGCGGTGAAAACCTATGGCACAAGCAGCACTGGTTCTCGCTTGTTGAGCGGCCACCGCCCGCTGCACCAAACTCTTGAACACGCGATCGCCCAACTCAAGCAGACCGAAGACGCTCTCGTCTTTAGCTCTGGCTACTTAGCCAATTTGGGCACAATTGCAGCCCTCGTAGGCAGCAAAGATCTCATTCTTAGCGATCAGTACAATCATTCCAGCTTACGTAACGGCGCAACCCTCAGTGGCGCAACCATTACAGAATATCGCCACTGCGATATGGCCGATTTGAAACAAAAGCTAGCAACCCAGCGCGATCGCTATCGTCGTTGTCTTTTGCTCACCGATAGCGTGTTTAGCATGGATGGTGACCTGTGTCCGCTACCGACGTTGCTGGCGCTAGCTGAACAGTATGAGTGCATGGTGTTAGTAGACGAAGCCCACGCCACTGGCGTGCTTGGAAAAACAGGCGCAGGTTGTGTAGAACATTGGCACTGCACGGGGCGATCGCTAGTACAAATAGGTACGCTCAGCAAAGCCTTGGGCAGTTTAGGGGGCTACGTAGCTGGCTCAGCAGCCTTAATTGATTATCTGCGTAATCGAGCAGCCACCTGGATTTACACCACTGGCCTATCTCCAGCCGATGCCGCCGCCGCCTTAACGGCGATCGCAATTGTTCAAGCAGAACCAGAGCGGCGTCAACGGTTGCAAAAAAATAGCGACTATCTACGTCAACAGCTCGCCGATGGGTTAGGCCATATCGCTGCTCAACACATAGGGGTTAAGCAGCTACCCTCTTGTTCACCGATTGTTTGTTTGCAGGTACAGGATGCAGCCACTGTTCTACACATTGGCAAGCAACTCAAACAAGCAGGCATTTTTGCCGCAGTCGTCCGTCCCCCTACAGTGCCAACTAGTCGGCTACGCTTCACCGTGATGGCCAATCACACATCAAAGCAAATTGAAACCCTGATTACAGCACTCACCCAGATAGAAGGGTAGAGCCAGCAAGAGGGCGTCGATAGCTCCTGATTCTCAACTCAGAAAACTTGAGGGTTGTTTTTAGCCAAGTTCAAACACAACTGAGCGATAAAGATTGACGATCTAGAAACGCACCCTAACCGACAAGTACACAGTGTTATTACTGAACTCTTTTGTGTAACGAATTGAGAGTTTGACAAAGTATTTGGGTAATTTGTAAGCAAATATCGTAATTTTAGTGTTTGCTCAGGAACAGATCCAGGCAAAGCCATAAATTCTAATAGAAATGGAGGATGTTGATCAGTTATTGACGAAGTTAATTATTTCTAATACGGCTGTAGTCGCCAGAATCGAGATACTTGAGTTGCTGCAAGCCTCTTATAAAAAACTTTCATTCTATCTTTTGCCTTCAGCCACAGCTTTTTCTTGTATAGTCATTCAGATTTATGTTGGTGTGACTCGTCGAAAACATTTTTTGAGCGCTTATTCAAAATTTAAGTGGATCAAAAAATATTAAAAGCACATGTTTTTATTACAAAACCTCTTAAACATCTACTCAATAGCAAAGAGCAAAGCTTTTAGATACTCAATAGTCAAAAATATTTTTAGATAGGGCATTGCGAGGTAACCGTATAGTGGCTGGTGGAAGTAACAAAATGCTGATCAAAACGTGGCGTCCGCTATCCAGCTTAGGAGTAGCTGCTTTGTCATGGGTCTGCTTTGCCTCCTCAGCTTTTGCGGAAGGAAGTTATCAAATTAACACTAACTCAAACGGAGGCTATCAGCATTTATATGAATACGAAACCAGGCTCAGCGCGGGGGTTACTAGATTTGCTCCTTATGATCGCCCTCTTTATGTAGATATAAAAACAAGCGGCGAAGTTATTAATGTTTTTATTTGCGCTAGAGACACGACGACGAGTACGGCTGTAGATCGAGTACGGGTACAAATCTATGCGCCTAATAATGGCCCTTTGGTCTACGACTCTAGTGCTGACGTCAGTATTCCAACTCCTTTTTTAGGCAACATTGTTAGCAGTGGCGATGCTGATGGCTGGACTGATAGCAACGGCGGCACGAGTGACTGCGCCACAAATAGCCTGTCTAGTGCCTTAACCAGACCGATTAAATACATAACAACTACCACGGGTGCTTATGAAGTACGTCTGCTAAACGAGACGGACAATAGTACCAACTTAACGGCTGTTAGTGCAGATACGGGTCTAATAACGCTATTTGATATTACTGTCACCCCTAATGTTTTGACCTCACCGAATCCTAGAGAAAATCAGGGTCGTTTGTGGTCTTACAACTGGGGATTTTACAGTGCTTCTTGGGACGATGCCAACGCGACTGACCAAGACTACTACGTGTTAGTTCCGGGTGGTTTTCCAGGAACTAGTTTTGTGTGGCAGCTAGATTTAAACAACTTAGCTGGTGGCATCTATGAACTCTTGGCTAACAATGCTGGTGTTGACTCGCCAACATTGCGCGGTTTGAGCGTTCCCTTTGCTGGAAACACCGTTTCTCCTGAATACAGGCAATACCTGAGTTATCCAACAGGAATAACGATTGTAGAGCCTACGCAAGTCCCCGTAATTACCAATTTTCGCTTCGAAGATGCGGCGGGTGAAGATAATACCATTTCACCTGGAACCACAGTTGGCGTGCAGGATAGTGGATTTTTTAGGTTCACAACCGACACCGATGGCACCTATGCCGTCATTATCGATGTGGATGATGATGGTCTTGCCAGCACGGGCTTTAATCCTGACGGTGTTTATGGCATTGGCGATATTTATCTTCGTGGTGATACCGTTGCCGGGGTGGAGACATCCATTGCGTGGGATGGCAAAACTAATTTAGGGGCTTCTTTACCTGAGGGTCGTTATCAGGCCAGACTACAGGCGATTACGGGTGAATATCACTTTGTTGCGGCTGATGCGGAAAGCAGCGGTGGTAACGAATTGGGATTAACTATTAATCGGGCGACACCGACAGGTAATTCTGCCGTAGAAGTTTATTGGGACGATATCACTGGTTTAGAGCTGGCAACGACTGCTTCGAGCCGACCTTCTAGCAGTTTGATCCCCAGTTATAACAGAGTTGGGGCAAGGCACACTTGGGGCGGTAACCCTGCTGATGGCGGGGGAAACGGAACAACTGGAGCACCGGATAACAGCTCTACCGGATACGGCGGTAATGGGGCTGGTTTTGGGGATGTCAGGTTTTTAGACACTTATGTTTATGGGAAAGTCAGCATTGCTGAAACGCCAGCAATTTTGATTACCAGTGGTAGTAATCCTGATGCGCCGCTGATTGATTTGGGCGATGCACCCGATACCTACAGCACTGACCAAACAGTCAATAACAGTAGTAGTGGTAACGACGGGGTGGGGGCTGGTCATAATTTTGATCCGATTGACCCCAGGCTTTATTTGGGTAGCAACCCGCCTGATGGGGAAAGCCTAAGAAACTCCCCTACCTTAGAAGGCACCGTAGATGATACGAGCGGCGATACGCCGGATGATGAGGATGGCGTTAGCAGCTTTGCACCTTTAACCACAGGTAGCACCAGTTATAGCGTTACGGTTAGTCTTGCTAATACCACGGGGGGCGACGCTTATCTGGCAGGCTGGATTGACTTTAACCAAAATGGTCAGTTCGACACTGCGGAAGGGGTACGTCAGCAGGTTGCTAATGGAGCTACGTCAGCGACGCTAACTTGGACAGGCTTAAGCGGACTCACAGCGGGCAATACTTATGCTCGTTTTCGTTTGACGACTGATACCAATATTGTCAGCGCAACAGCAGCGCTACCTACGGGTATAGCCACTGATGGTGAGGTAGAAGATTACCCAATTGCGATCGCTGCTAGCCCTAACTACCAAGTTTCTCCTTTAGCCGGACAAGTCATTATCAACGAGGTGCTGTACAACGAAACTGGGGCAAGTGCGGTTGAAAATGACGAATTTATTGAACTCTACAATGCTTCTGGTGCAGCCATTGACTTAAGCAACTGGCAGCTAGCAGACGGCAATCTTATCGCTAATGACACTGATGGAATTGGCTCAATTACAGGCAATAGTGCAAATCCGGCCTATATTTTTCCACCAGGGACAAGCTTGGCGGCGGGGGAATATGCCGTTATCTGGATTGGAGACAACACAGCAGACCACCAAGCGCCTGAAGCTGCCATTCAAGTTTGGCTTGGCAGCCCTTCCAAGCTCAACAATGCGGGGGATGATGTTTGGCTCTATGACGACCAGAGCCGCATCGTTGATTACATCGCCTATGGCAGCGGCAGCGCCGTCAATCAAGCCCCCCCGGCAGCGCTCAATCTATGGACAGAGACTTATCAAAGCGACTTGGTAGGGGCTGGCGATGGCCAGTCTATTAGCCTTACCCCCAATGGACAAGACGACAGCACAAGCGCCTGCTGGGAACTGACGACAAGTGGTGACGCCAACGGTCGCTGTGCCGGATTTTTACCCACCCGTGATACCAACCCTAGTAACCGTGTGATCAGTGCGGGGGTCAGCAATAATGGCTTACCCAACGTTACGTTAGTGAAACGAATTACGGCTATCAATGGCGGTGTTTCTACCCTCAATGGCGACCCGCTCAATGAATACGTCAATGACAATAATGATCCAAATGACGATGCCAGCAACACCTGGCCAACCCCGATTGAGAACTATTTGGTGGGTGCCATTGAGGGCGGTCGAGTAATACCAGGGGATGAAATAGAGTACACCATTTACTTTCTGTCGAATGGCGGTACAGATGCGCAGAATGTGTTGCTTTGCGACTACATTCCGACCCATACCACTTTTGTCCCTCATGCTTTTAACAGTAGCCCTGCGGCTGATCCAAGCGGTTTACCAACAGGCGATCGCGGTATTGTCTTAAGCCAGGGAACCAACACAGTGGCTCTGACGAACCTGTCCGATGGCGACAAGGGGTACTATTTCCCCCCAGGGATTGATCCAGCTACTACGTTTCCAGGTATTGACTGTGATGGCGACGGCAATGGCAATAATACCAACACAAACGGCGCAATTGTTGTCAGCCTTGGTACCTTGCCCTATGCCAGCTCAACAGCCCTGCCGCCCGCCTCAAATGCCTATGGTTTTATCCGCTTTCGAGGGCAGGTCAAATAAACCTTAGAGGCTTTCTCAAACAACATCGATACATTGCATTCGAGCCACGAAATGGGAGAATAGAAAACGGCGATCGCAACACAAGACAAAAGACATCATGACTATGCTGAAGCGAATAGCAGCTTTGCTACTGGTGGTAGTTGCCCTTAGCTTACAGGGCTGCATTACGGCAGGCAGCGGACTCAAGAGTTATGTCGATAGTTCGAAGGGTTATCAGTTTCTTTATCCCACAGGCTGGCTAGAAGTGGCGACCAATAGCGCTGACGTGGTCTTTCATGACATTGTCAACGACACTGAAAATGTCAGCGTGGTGATTAGCGATGTGCCAGCAGGGCAGACGCTGCAAGATTTAGGCGATCCAACCGAAGTAGGCTATAAGCTCTCTAAAAGCATCAACACCATCGCAGGGGACGATCGCGATATTCAGCTCATCAGCGCTCAGGAAATTCAATCGAACGACGAAACCTACTACATTTTGGAATATTTAGCCGATTTGCCTTCTGGTCTGCGCCACAACCTCGCCAGCGTCATTGTGCGCCGAAATCAGCTTTTTACCTTTAATGCCTCTACCGACGAAAGCCGCTGGGAGAAAATGAAAACGCTTCTGAAACAGTCAGTGGCTTCGTTTTCGGTCTATTAACCTGCTATGATGCCTCAATTTGTTTTGGCCTCGGCTTCGCCAGCTCGGCGGCAGCTACTGGTAGCAGCTGGCATTCAGCCTTTTGTCTGTCCCAGCCATTTTGATGAAGATCAAATTCAACTGGCTAACCCGGCTGAACTGGTACAAGCCTTAGCCTTGAGTAAGGCAGAAAGCGTAGCACCACAGTTTGCCGATGCGCTGGTTTTAGGCTGTGATTCTGTCTTGGCTTTTGGGGGGCAAGTCTACGGCAAGCCTGAAAGTGCAGCCGCCGCGATCGCCCGCTGGCAAAAGATGCGCGGGCAGGTGGGTGAACTTTACACCGGGCACGTTTTAATTGATACACGCCAGCGGCAGAAACAGGTTCGTTTTCAAGTGTCGCGAGTATTTTTTGCACAGGTTAGCGATCGCCAGATTGAAGCTTATGTCGCTTCTGGCGAACCGCTCAACTGTGCTGGAGCATTTACGATTGATGGCAAGGGGAGTCTTTTTATTGAAAAAATTGAAGGCTGCCACACCAACATTATTGGTCTGAGTATGCCGCTGCTGCGAGAAATGCTAGCAGACCTGGGCTATAGCGCCACAGACTTTTGGTAGCCGTTTGAGCGGTGGTTCAATCCTTCCGCTGCGGTGACTGCCTTTCTTCGGTTTGCCCAGCAACCTAGCTGTCAACTATCAGGCTCAGCCTGACAAAGGCTGCGGAAAATACGGCTCACACGCTGTAAAGAATAACAGCACTAGGTTTTTAGAGTTATGTCGCTATCTCATCGTGTTCCCCACCTGGCTTTGTTAGGTTTGCTGCTGAGCGGACTCAGCCCCCATCTAGCCCAAGCTCAAATTGAAGCAGAGTCATTAACAACCACCTCTGGCAATGTCAGCGCCGAGTTTGTAGCTGAAGCCAGCGACTTTTGTGTTGAAAATCCCCAGTTAACCATTACCCGCGCTGGTAAGACTTACAGCGATGGCTTTTTTCCACCTCAGCTTTTAGAAGATGGTTGGTTTTGTCGGGCTTTTGAACTGGCAGCTAGCGACCTAGATGGCGACGCAGAGCCAGAAGTTCGGCTCGAAATTTATTCGGGGGGCGCACATTGCTGTTCGTCAACGCTGATTTACGACTATGAAGCGACCAGCGATCGCTATCGCTTGGTTGAACATTTTTGGGGCAATGGTGGCTATCAGCTTCAAGATTTAGACGGTGACGGCATTCCCGAATTTCTGAGCCACGACGACAGCTTTGCTTATGCTTTTGCTTCCTATGCGGCTTCGCGCTACCCGGTGCAGTTTTGGCGCTATCGCGCTGGGGTGATGGAAGAGGTAACGCGCGATTTTCCCGATCGCGTTTATAACGATGCCTATGCCCATTGGCAAGAACTACAGCGGCTACGGCAGGGCGAAATTTTTGAGCAGCCTTACAGCAACGAAGATGACTATATTTACGCTGAATACGAAAAGGCAATCTTAGCGGCTTACCTGGCAGATAAATATTTGCTTGATCAAGCAGAAGACGGTTGGCAGCGAGTCAGACAAGCTTATCAAAGAAGCGATCGCGACGAGTTTTTTAGCGATCTGCGCGACTTTCTGCGGCGAACAGGGTACGCACGCGAGTCTTTTACCCAGCGACTGGAGTTTGCCCCAGAAGCCGACAGTACCTACATTAGCGGCGCTTTAGCGACGGGTAAAGAGCATGGCTATCTGGTTAACTTGCCTGCTCAGCGATCGCTGAGCATTGAAATTTTAGCTGGTGCAGTAGAAATCAACTGGGTTTCTCCTGGTGGCAACGTCATTGAGACAATGACGGGCGAGGCCGCTACCTGGACAGGAGAACTGCCCACCCCAGGCGACTACCTGCTGGAGGTGCGCCCGCTGCGCGAAACTCGCTATAGCATCCTGCTGAGTGTTGAGTAAGGGCGGAGCCTATCGCTTGCCTTCAAACTTCTGGTACCAGATAAAGTGGCCCAGCACGGTAATTAACAGGGTAAGGCCGCCGCCGACCCCCACTAGCAGCGGATTGTAGCTGCCACGGCTGAGGTTGGTCATCCACAGGTGGGTTTGCGCCGAACCCACTAGCTGATCGGCTATGACCGGAAACAGGTACATCAACGAAGCGCCAACAATCAGCCAGCCGACCATAGCCATCAGCAAAAAAATCGTTTTGGCGGTGGATTGAGTACCCATAGGCGATCGCACTTTAGAACATCTGCCGCTTGTGTCAGTCTGGAAAAAATTAACGAATTTACGTCATTTTAGCCTACAAGAAACCCAAGATTTTCTCCAGGTTGCGAGAAGAGGGTTATGGGCTAAGGACAGAAGGCAAGCTGTTCTGTCAGCGGCTTTCGGCCAATGAAGTGTCTAAACTTGGGTGGCTACAGCTATACCCTCCGCTTTAGCACTCCATAGCGGCTGCTCAGTCGTTAAAGCAGTTTGAAATATCAACAGGCCACCGCGCCATCGCTGGCCTAAACAGATCCTTTGGGTTTACTCCCTCGTAAAAGAAGGTGACAAAGTTCAGGCGGCGGCAGCGCTAGCGCTGAGCCATACGGGCGATCGCTCGTCACTGCCAGTCTATCAATGTTATCTTTTGTTAAAGATTCTCAACTGACAATGGCCGACTCAGGTTAAGCATTCAACGCTACCCCCCTTCTCAACTTCACCCCAAGGGCACCGTGATGACGCCGTGCCCTTTCCCTTTATGGAGTCAAGCTGAGAGTTCCCCGCAGGAGACAGATATGGTTTTCAAACAGCAGCCTCGCCGCCCTTCTTCACGGTTAGTCGTTCGGGACGGAGAAGTTCCCGATGTGGTTCGTTTAGGCGATCCCCATTCTCAATGGCGCGATCTGTACCATCTGCTGTTGACCATTCCCTGGACAGGTTTTATCGGCCTTTTGAGTCTAATTTATTTGTTGATTAATGCTTTATTTGCGATCGCGTATTTAGCAGGCGGAGATTGCATCGCCAATTCAGACGGGTCGTTTATGCAAGCCTTTTTCTTTAGCGTGCAGACAATGGCTTCTATTGGTTATGGCAGCATGCATCCTGTAACCACCTACGCCAATTTACTGGTGGTTGTCGAAGCCTTTGTGGGTCTGTTGTTTATTGCCATGGCAACAGGTCTAATTTTTACCCGCTTTGCTCTGCCCACAGCCCGCATTTTATTTAGCCACTATGCCGTTATTTCATTGCACAACGGTGTGCCCACTCTGATGTTTCGTACCGCCAATAAACGGCGCAACCGCATTCTCGAAGCTCAGCTTTGGGTCACGCTAGTACGCGACGAAATTACCCTAGAAGGCGAACATCTACGACGGTTTCACGACTTGCATTTGATCCGCTCCCACACCCCCCTGTTTGCCCTAACCTGGACAGCTATGCACCCGATTGACCCTAGCAGTCCACTCTATGGCGAAACACCTGAGTCACTAGCGGCGGCTAATGCGGAGATTGTCGTCGCGTTGACAGGGTTGGATGAAACCGTTTCTCAAACCATTCACGCTCGCCATTCTTTCGTGTCAGAAGAAATTTTGTGGGGCTATCGACTAGCAGATATTCTTCTATGGACAGACGACGGGCGGCGGGCGATTGACTACACCAGCTTCGATCGCGTTGTGCCTGTGTCTTCTCCGCCTGAACTAAGCCGATTAAGCAACAGCGATCGCGCTAGAGATAGTTCAGCGCTGTAGCTGCTTTAGGCTTAGCTCAACTGGACGGCGGCGATGACAGGGGTAAAGAGCGCGATCGCGGAAACTGCTGCATCAACTGTCTGACCTGCTCAGCCTGATAAGAGCTGCGAGTGAGGGGCGAAGCCACTACCTGCAAAAATCCCATTGCCTCGCCCTGTTGCTGCCACTGGGCAAACTGCTCTGGGGTGACAAATGTCTGCACGGGCAAATGCTTGGGGCTAGGTTGTAGATATTGACCAATCGTCAGAATATCGCAATCTACCCGGCGCAAATCAGCCATTACCTGTTGAACTTCGGCAGCCGTTTCACCTAAACCCACCATCAAGCCAGACTTGGTATAAATCCAAGGGGCGATCGCTCGGCTACGCTGCAACAGTTCTAAAGTTCGCGCATAATTGCCCTGAGGGCGCACCCGACGGTAAAGGCGGGCGATCGTTTCAGTATTGTGGTTTAGGACATCTGGCTGAGCGGCCAGAATAGTTTCTAGCGCAGCCCAATTGCCGCAGAGATCCGGAATGAGTACCTCAATCGTCGTTTGCGGCGAAGTCTGACGAATAGCTGCAATACAAGCCACAAACTGAGACGCGCCGCCATCGGTCAAATCATCCCGATTGACCGATGTAATCACCACATGATTTAACCCCAAGCGCTGTACTGCTTCCGCTAAACGTAGCGGTTCACTTGGATCAAGCGCTTTAGGCTTTTTCTCAAAGTCAATATCGCAGTAGGGGCAGGCGCGGGTACAGGCAGGCCCCATAATCAAAAAAGTAGCGGTTCCAGCGTTGAAGCATTCGCCAATGTTGGGACACGAGGCTTCTTCACAAACCGTGTTGAGACCCAAATCTTGCAAAACCGCCTTGACATTGCCAACGCGCTCCCACTGAGGAGCTTTGACCCTGAGCCAGTCTGGTTTAACTGCCACTGAAAATTTGCCCTAAAGCGTCCAAGCCCCATCTTAGCAACTCTTGGCTTACCCTCAACGCTAAGCAGATTAAGCCAGTCTTCTTTTTAGAGGCTTACCATTGCAGGCAAAGACTCAATCGAGACACTCTGAAAATTGAGCTTCATTGGTTTGCAGACTTTTCAGCTTTAGATTGTCTTGAGAGTATGAGCGTGAGCAAGATCAGCGAATGGTTAAAGAGCCGCTGCGACTGAGCAAGTTACGTAAGTTCTTAGATATTTACAAACTGTACCACTCGCTTTAGACATCCTCACCAGTTCCTCAGATTTGCCCCCTATTGTCTAGGGCAAGTGGACATGCAAATGGCGCTGGCAACGAAACGCGATTTTGCGAGAAGCGCCCATTTGGCTCTGTAGATTCAAAGTGAACACTCGAACACAAAAACTGTTTTAACAAATTGAGGCTGCTATGACGTCTTGCCCTTACTGCTCAAGCAATGTGCTCCGCCACATCCGGCACAATAAAGTTTACTGGTTTTGCCAACACTGCTGGCAAGAGGTGCCTGAACTGTCGCAAGCCATAGAAAACAAACGTTGGCAACCCTCGGCAGTTTTAACCACGCACTGCGCTCAATTGGCTTTACCCCAGCGAGTTTCGCTGGCGATATAGGCAGGCAATTTTTAGTTTTTGTTAGCCTTTTAGCAACAGTTCTACGGCATCAATGACGCGCTGAGTCACCCCGGTTAAAAACTGAAAGTCGAGGGTTTCAGCCGTGTCAGTAGGCTGATGATAATGAGGATTACGGAAATTAGCGGTATCGGTGACCAGCACGGCACCGATACCTTTTTGCCATAGTGGGGCGTGGTCACTCCGGAGCAGGTCTGCAGGCAAGCTGGGGCTAAGCGGTATCGGCAATGTAATGGCTGGGGGCAAATTAGCCCGCTCGGTCGCTTGAAAAGCACTCAAAAGCTCTGGATGACCTAAGTCACCAATCACGCCAATAAAGTTACCGCGATCGCTGGGTAAGGCAAAGGGCAGATCGCCGGGATAGCGCTGACAGCCTGCCGTATCACAGCTATAGCCCAGCATTTCCAAAATAATTGCGCCCATTGTCTTGTCCAGGTTGGCCGCATTTTCGGCGTAGGCTAAGCTGCCGAGCAGTCCGCTTTCTTCTTGGTCAAAAAAGACAAGCTGTAGCGATCGCGGATGTGACTGGCGACCAAATAAGCGGGCAATTTCTAACAAAGCAGCAACAGCGCTAGCGTTGTCGTCAGCGCCAGGAGAGTCTTTAACCGTATCAAAATGGGCACCCACTACTAGCCTCCCAGCTTCAGCATCGGTGCCCGGTTTATCAGCAATCAGGTTAGTCCCTTCTGCAAAAGACGCTAGCTGCACCTGCCAACCAAAAGACGTTAACTGTTCAATCAGATAGCCTCTGGCTCGGATACGATCGACTTCATCAAAGCGAGGATAAGCGATCGCTGCGACATGCGCCGCCAAACGATCGGCATCGGCGGTTAGCATTACCTGGGCAAAGCGCTCTGAAGCTTGAGCAACGGTGTGAATAGGTCGCGATCGCAACGCTGGTAGCGAAGCAGTAGAAAAAGGGGTGATGTCGAAAATTGAGATTAGACTCAAAGTTGCGATCGCCACCAAGCCTAGACCAATGATTTTTCTAATTTGATGAGACATCACATCAACTATTTGAAAGGTTGTCGCTAACGTCAGCAGGCCAAAAACAAAAAGTAGAATGAAAGGTTTTCTCTTAGCAGCTTTCAGCAATTTACGGGTTGCGACCCTAGTGGCACAGCGATAACGGTCAAGCAGCCATCACGCCAGCAACGGTAGGTCAAACCATACTGAATATGTCGTTATTTGTGAATTTGTATCAATCTTGTCATAGAGAAAATAAAAACACATTAAAGTTATCGTTTTTTAGCCATTTCGTGTTAAGAAAAGTGGTCTACAATTCATTTTTCTCACTTACTTACGATAGGATTTAAGCGTAAGCAGAAAGCCCTTTTCTGCACCTAGACCCCAAGGCTTTTTACAGGTTTGGATGTTCCTTTTGTCCGGTCATCTCTTTAATTCGAGGTGTTTGCATGAACATTTTTAGAATCATCAACGGTGTGTTTCAGTATTTGCTTGAAGCGATCGGGCGGATCTTCAGTCCCAGTGACGATGCTTACCCAAATACTGGGGTACAGCCGTTTACAGGAGAGCCGCTTTCAGAATGGCTAGATGCTGGCTTCGGTCAATAAGGTACCGTAGATTTTGTCAAGGGTTCTTTAATGATTTAGCTGAAAATGCAGTCTCACTATGGTTAACCTCCAGAGATTCTGGAGGTTTTTTAATTAAAACCCCCAAAAGCGACGGGGACCCGTATCTAAATGCAACAGATTGGGGATTGTACTGTAAATCCCAATGCCACCTGGCCACCAAGACATCACAACATTGGCTAAGCGCCGACCGCTATAGCCTTCGACTTGTAAATCTGCCGCTTTGCCGGTTAAATGGTAGCTCTGAGAAGCGCCGCCGACCGCCCGATTGACGGCAGGTGGACGGTACCAGGAATTTACTTGAAACGGCTGTCCAATTTGCTCTCTAGCCCGCTGTAATTGCCGCGCCAGACCAATAATATTGTTCACAATATTTTCAGTAGGCGGAATGCGAGTTCCGTCTTTAGTCGCCTCACCCCAGGTAAAGCTACCACCCGGAATAATCGGCTGATCGCTATAAAACGTGCTGATATTGCCCGGCAGCTTAAAGCTTCTACCTGTATAGATAGGGGTAGAAGGGGTCGTCGGCTGCGGCAGAGGATAAACAACTTTGCCGTTGCGCTCGACCTGAGCATGTCCTTCATACACATACCAGGTACTTAGCTGCTTGATGTAGTCTTGCTCGTAGCGCAGCGCAAACTTGATGTGATTGTTAAAGTCACCGTTGGCGTCGGCGTAGGCATAAGAATGCAGCTTTAAAACGGTGCCTGCCGGAATTGAGTACGTTTCTTCGCTAGACAATGCCGTAGACTGAAGCGGGCGACGCTTCAGCAGCGTATTTGCGGTAATACGCAGTACAGGTGCATTGGGGTCTTCGGGCGGATAAACAACCTGGCGATCAAATTCAACGTAAGCATGTTTTTCGTAGACAAACCAGGTGTTTAACCCTCGAATATAGTCTTGCTGATAGCGAAAGGTAAACTTAATGTGACTGCTAAAGTCACCCTGGGTATCGGCATAGGCATAAGCCAGCAGCGCATAGCTTTGATTAGGGGCAGCAGCGGCTTTTTCATCTTCAGGCAGCATGGCCGCATCTAGAGGCCGACGCTTGAGCAGGGTGCTACGGGTAATTCTAAGGATAGGAATAGCCGTTTGATCTTCATTGGGATAAACCACCTGTCCATCAAAATCGATTTGAATGTGCAGGCTATAGGCGTACCAGGTATTAAAACCTTGAATCGCTGTATTGGCTAGCGCGAATCGGACATGGCCGTTAAAATCACCCGTAGCGTCTGCATAAGCGTAAGACTGTATTTCAAAGGTTGATCCGGCTGCCACCGCGTACTGTTCCTGTTCGCTGAGCTGAGCAGTCTGCTCAGGTCGCAGCTTAAAAACCGTGTCCTCTATCACCCTAAGAAATTGCTCAGCCATAGCGCCCTGTCCGTACTACTTCTCGCTAGGTTAGCAAAGGATGAAGGCGTTGCGGGGTCAGAAAGAAAGGGAGAACAAATCTGCTGATCTCTCTGGCACAATTTGGGGCAATTTTTAACGGGCGAGGGATGGGGTTCACTCTAAGCGACGGCTACGGGTCAGGTTGAACCGTTGCGAAAAGGCTTTCTTCCGAGCACCCGCAGTATGACCTTGCTCAAACTCGGTTGCTAGGTCGTTGAGCGTTGTGGCTTCGCTGTCTAGGCGGGGCGAGGCGGGCATAGCGCTAAAGGCTTGACTGGCACTGCGTAGGGCGGCACCAGCGCCCGCTAAATCGCCGCTGTCGGCTTTGGCGATCGCTTCTTGTCTAGCTCGGGCTGCCATTAGTAAGGCTACCTGCTCCTGCACCACTGGATTAGCCGGAAAATCGCTCATTTGTTCCGCTCCAACAATAGGCAGTTGCAGCGCCGCCTGGAGGACTTGGCGTCCGCCCTGTTGCGGATCATCCCAGGCCAGACGAACCTGACAAAGGGAAGTTGCTTGCGCTAAGGCGGGTAACCGTAGCCGCGCGACTACCGTGATTGGGTTACCTACTACCAAATTCGGGAGTTTCAACCGTCCATACTCGGTTTTATCAAAGTCGTTGAGGATGTCCATAACGGTGGTACCGGCTTGGGGGGAAAGACCCAAACTGACCTTTTGGCCAACCGTTGCAACCAGTCCCTGTAGTTCAGTTTGAAAGATATGGGGCAGTTGATCTGGCGAGGCAATGTGATAGAAGTTGCCATCCCCACTGCGGGCCATAGCCTCTAGCAAATCTTCGCTATAGTCGTTGCCCACTCCCATGGCAGAGGTACCAATGCCGCGCTGCGACAGGCCATGAACATCTTGAGCGATCGCATCGGGATTGGTTTCGCCCACATTGGCTAAACCATCAGACAGCAAAAGAACTCGATTCAGGTGTTCGGGGTTGAGGTACTGGCTGACCTGCATTCCCCCTTCTACCCAACCCGCATGTAATGCGGTGGAGCTACCAGCCCGAATATCGCGGATAGTTTGCAAAATGCGGTGCTTGTCAGTAGCTAAGGTATTGGCAACAACCGTTTGCACCCGGGTATCAAACAAGACGACGCTGATGCGATCGCTGGGCAAAAGCTGCTCGATGGCATAGCAGGCTGCTTGTTTGGCATAGTCGAGCTTAGGCCCAGCCATTGAACCAGAGCGATCAATCACCAAGCTGAGGTTAAGCGGCGGGCGGGTCACGGTAGCCAGAACTGCTGGCGGCGAAATTTTGATCAACACATCTAGCGTTGTGGAGCGATGGGCAGCGATCGCCCCATGCATCGGAATTAGCTCAAGGGTGGGTAAAGTCATCGTGCAGACCTCTTCTAAGTTAGGGTGCTAAATCAGCCAGTCGTTGAGCAATCAATTGCAGCAGATTCTCGCGTTCTTGCAGACTGACAGGATAGGCAAAGTCTTGGCGAACTTGAATTTCTAAGCCAGACACAATTTCTAGACGGATCCATTGCGTTGGGGCAGCAGAATCTCCCAAGCGCTGAGGCGAACGGGCAACGGCGGGGGCAAAGGCACTGGGCGCAGCGGCGGGCTGCGATCGCTGCTTCACCTGCTGAAGAAACGCTAGCGCCGGATTGGCCGTTTCTACCGTTAGCTGAATACCCCCTTGCAGTAAAGCTTCCAGTTCAGGATTAGGTTTAGTCTCCATTAGGGTTTGCACAGCGCTGGCACTGAGTCCTTCTGCCAGCAGACGACGCACCACCAGTAGTTGCAGCAGATGTCGATAGGTATAGCGGGCTTCGCGTCCCTCCTTTAAGGGTTTATCGATTAGGCTTTGGGTCGTATAGTGACGCACCAGGCGCGGGTTGATCGCCTCGACGCTGCGCCGCGACTCGCTAGCCGGGAGAAACTGGGGCAAAAGGGCATTGGCGATATCGACGAAGGCTTCCAGCGACCACTGCGGGTCACGTTGAGAAATCTGCTGCAATGTACTCATGTCCCCCATGCTAACCCTGACAATTTTCAATGTCAATATCACATCCAAATGTAATTTTTTTGCAAACGCGATCGCTGTTGCCTACTCGCTGGCTCCACATCCACTACGAGGTTGATTTAATTTACAAGCTAGCCGTCTAGGATTTCGGCAATAAGGCGATCGCAGCGCTGCCCGAACAGATCGCCTCCTTAGCTAGATGAGGCCACAGACTTTATGGGCGCAATTCCCCGCGATCGAGCCATCGATAGCACGCTGGCACTGGCCACCGAAGGCTACTGCTTTATTTCTAATCGTTGCGATCGCTATCAATCTGAGATTTTTCAAACCCGGCTTTTGTTCGAAAAAACCATCTGCTTTAGAGGTGAAGCCGCCGCTAAAGTTTTTTATGACACCGAAAAGTTTTCGCGGCAAAATGCTGCCCCCAAACGGGTGCAAAAAACCTTGCTGGGCGAAGGTGGCGTTCAGGGGTTAGATGGAGAAACCCACCGACAGCGCAAACAAATTTTTATGTCGCTGATGACACCCGAACACATGGCTGCGCTAACCGAGCTAACCCGGCAGCAATGGCAGGCAGCCGCCACAGACTGGCAAAAAGAAGACCAAGTCGTCTTGCTCTATGGAGCGCAAACCCTACTGTGTCAGGCCGTCTGCGCTTGGGCAGGTGTCCCCCTAGCAGCAGCAGCAGTCAATCAGCGCACGCAAGATCTAGCCGCCATGATTGATGGTTCCGGAGGCGTCGGCCCGCGTCACTGGCGCGCTCGTTTAGGGCGACAACGCTCAGAACAATGGCTAGAAAGCATTTTGGCAAAAATTCGTACCCATACCTTAGACGTTCCTGAAAATAGCGCTGCTTACGCCTTTGCTTGGCACCGCAACGCCGCTGGTGAACTTCTGGATCAAAAGGTAGCTGCGGTAGACTTGCTGAACGTGCTGCGCCCTACCGTGGCGATCGCCCGCTACATTACCTTTGCCGCCTTAGCGTTGCACAAATATCCGCAATGTCAGCAGGCATTACGCCAAGAACCCGACTACGCCAAACTGTTTACCCAAGAAGTTCGGCGGTTTTATCCTTTTTTTCCTTTTGCCTCAGCCCGCACTCGCCAAGCGTTTGACTGGCAAGATTACCATTTTCCCCAAGGGGTTAAAGTCCTGCTAGACCTCTACGGTACCAACCACGATCCGCACCTGTGGTCAGAACCCGAAGCCTTTCAGCCCGATCGCTTTCGGCAGTGGCCTGAAAACAGCTTTAGCTTTATCCCCCAAGGCGGTGGCGACCATTATATTAATCATCGCTGCGCAGGTGAATGGATTACGATTCGCATTCTGGAAATGTCGCTAGATTTTTTGGTTAATTCGGTCACTTACGCTGTGCCCAACCAAAACCTCAGCATCAACTTGTCAAGAATGCCAGCTTTGCCTAAAAGCGGCTTTGTCATCAGCCGTGTCCAGCCTTTGGATAACTAAAGGCTGGCAAAAGGTTAAAGCTTGGGGCAGAGAGCAGCAGAAGGAAAGCTTTTCTGTCAGCGGCTTGCAGCCGTCGAAGTGGCTCTTGGAGAGTAATAGAAACCACTAGAGCGGAAACGACAAGCTACTGGGCAAACCATGCCGAGGTCTGGTAGCTTCTTTAGATTTGCGACGCGATCGCCAGCTCCGAATAGCCGCCGCCCGTCGCTGAATAGGGGTCAAATAGCTATCCATCGGCGTCAGTTCATCGGTGTCTATCTCCGGATTGGTGCGGGGTTGAGTATTCAGGCAGTCTGACAGACTACTAAAATAAGGTTCCAACTCCAGCGCCCGCTGCACCTCTTCAATTTGCTGATAGCGATCGCGGACATCAGGCTTTAGCATCTTGGTTAAGATTGCCGAAAAATGGGCGCTAAGCTGCACCGATTTTTGCCAGCGCAGTTCTCCTGACTCGGCGTAGGTATCAAATTCAATCGGCGATCGGCCTGTGAGCAAATAGAGACAGGTCACGCCTAACGCGTAAATGTCACTCGCATAAGTGGGTCGAAGCGCTAACTGCTCTGGCGGGGCAAAGCCAATGGTGCCGACAAACTGGGTCGTCGGTGCCCGGTAGCCTGCTTCATCCGCTTCGGCTAGGCATTCTCGCACCGCGCCAAAATCAATCAGCACCAACCGCTGATAGTCACGGCAGCGAATAATGTTAGGCGGCTTAATATCTCGATGAATCACCCGTTGGTGATGAATGTACTGGATGACAGGCAAAATCTCTTTGAGAAACTGCTTGACCTGCAGTTCGCTGTGAATACCAGAGCGTCGTACTTCTCTAGCTAGGGTATCTCCCTGAACAAACTCTTGCACCAGGTAAAATTCACCCTTGATGGTGAAATAGTCGAGCAGCATAGGCACCTGAGAGTGGCTACCTAGCTGAGACAAAATGCGAGCTTCGCGGCGAAAGCGAATTTTGGCTCGTTCTAACGAAAGCGAATTTCTAACTTTGGGCGAAAGCTGTTTAATGACACAGAGCGGCGAACCCGGCAAAGCAGCATCTTGAGCTAAAAAGGTAACGCCAAATCCGCCTCGGCCCAGCACTTTTAAAATGCGGTAGCGATCGCGAAATAGCTGACCAGAGCGACAAAGATTTCTGAGCTGACTGTTCCGGTGAGCAGAAGTCTGAAAATCAGACAGTTGGGATGGAGAAGGTTTCTGCATTGCTACCGATACTCAGATGGCCAAAAAGAATACCCCTTTCAACTATAGCCAAAACCAATAGAATTCTTGGGTAGATGTCTAAAATCTATCGGCTGATAGGCTATATCGCTTTCATCGTTTTCAGTTTGGGTACAGTCGGTAGCCAGAACCGAAACTGACTTCCTTGCCCTAGCTGACTCTCGACGCTAATTTGCCCACCCTGCAATTCCACCAGTCGCTTGCAAATAGCTAAGCCAATGCCCGTGCCCCCTGAATGGCGATCGCGTGAACGATCGGCTCGCCAAAAGCGCTCAAACACATGGGGTAGATCAGCCGCCGCCATCCCCTCACCCGTATCACCAACAGCAATCCAAACTCGGCCTTCTTCTAGCCAACTGCTGACGGTAATTTCACCCTTGGTCGTATAGCGTAATGCATTGCTTAGCAGATTGACCATAATTTGCTCAACCCGTTCTGGATCGGCTTTTACCAAAGGTAAGGTCGCCGGACAGTCAAGGTGTAGACTCAGCGGTTGCTCATCAGAAATCTGATCTGAAAAACGCTGTACCAAATTTTGCAAAAGCGACCCCAGCTTAAACGGTTGAATATGAATCGGCAAATAGCCCGCCTCTAGCTTGGATAGCTCTTGCAAATCGTTCACTAAGCGCTGCAGTCGAATCGTCTCTTGAGTGAGCCGCTGATAGATTTCGCTGGAGGGATCCAACGTCCCATCCGCCAAACCTTCCAAATAGCCCCGCACGATTGTAAGCGGCGTTCGCAATTCGTGGGTTAAGTCACTGACTAAGTCTCGTCGCCGCTGCTCCACCCCTTCAATCTCAGTCGCCATGCGGTTGAAGCTAGCAGCTAAGCGGCTCAGCTCTGGAATATCAGAACTGGGAACTCGCTCGTCAAACTGACCTGCGGCAAACTTTTCAGTCACAGCTTCTAGCTGCAGCAGGGGGCGGACAATCCGACGCGACATCCAATAGCTCAAACCCACAGCGGTCGTTCCGCCCATGACAATAGACCAGAACATCGCTCGTGTCCAAGCAAATTCAAAACCTTTAACCAACTGCGTTTTGATTTGCTGAATCCGAAAGCCCCGGCCTTCAATGCGCTCTAGCGAAACGACAAATAACCGGGGGGCATAAAGCCAGCCTAAGCCCGCCAGGGTAACAATGCCAATACCCATCACCAACAGGTAGGAAAAAAATAAGCGGCCACGGAGACTGAGTTTAGGCATAGAACGCAGGCTGAAACAAACAAAAGCGTGACGATGGCGAGCCTCAGCCACCCCTACCTCGCAGGGATATTACAACTTTTGCCACGCTTGCCCACGATAACCAAAATCAAACAAATCGGGATGAAAAATTTCTGCCAAAATTTCTAGTGAATCAGCTAGACGCGGCCCTGGCCGATTGAAATACTGATTGCCATCGGTCAGGTAAACCCGTTCGCTATTGACAGCTTTGAGGTTGTCCCACTCGGGTGTTTGGGTGAGGGGGGCAAGTTCTTGGCGGGTTTTGACGAGATCGTAGCCGCAGGGCATAACCACAATAATGTCGGGATCAGCCGCCACCAAAGCTGACCATTCTAGCCAGGGAGCCTGTTCGCCAGCGGTGCCAAAGAGGCAACGACCGCCCGCTAGCTCAACTAGTTCCGGCACCCAATTGCCTGCTGCCATTAGCGGCTCAGGCCACTCAATGCAGGCTACCGTCGGTCGCTCGGCAATAAACGCTGTTTTATCCCGGCAGCACTGAACGCGAACCTGCAAGGCGGCGATCGCCTGTTCAGCCTCAGCCGCGGCTGTTTCTCCGCCAATGCATTGAGCAACCCGCCGTATATCTTGCCAAACATCGGCTAAAACCGTCGGTTCTAAAGAAATAACCTGCGGCTGGCTGTGGGTTAGCTCAGCGATCGCCTGCTCCACGTCGGCCAAACTAACCGCGCATACCTCACACTGAGCCTGCGTCAGAATATGGGTCGGTCTTAGTGCCTCTAGGACTTCAACTTTGACGTCATAGACGCTAAGGGCGGTTTGCAGCAATTTCATGACACGGTCGTGAATTTCCTGGCTCGTTCCTATCGGCTGAAACTTAGGCTGAGTACAAACAGGCCGATCTTGAATTGCCGTTGGATAGTCGCACTCATGGGAGCGCCCGACCAGTGCATCGCGCCAGCCTAGCAAGTCAACAATTTCGGTGGCGCTAGGAATCAGCGAAACAATTCGGGGAGTATCAGGCATGGCAATGGCGTTCTCGGTAAGTGTTGCTTCCCAGTAAAGCGAAAATCAGCTTTTTCGACGTCCGATGTTAGGCAGAACTTCAAACTTGATCTTCAAAGGGAATCTTTAAAAACGCGGGCTAGCGTAATTTTGTTAGCCATCTTTGCAACCAACCGCTAGCCTGCCAAGATAGAAACGCACTGACACAGCATACGGCTTTGAATACAGATACGTTGGTTGAACTGGATCTGCTACGCCTGCTTTGGGCTTTAGGGTTGATGGCAGCCGCGATCGCCCTGGCAAGCTGGCAACGGCTAGGGCTGACTAACAACCTGGCGATGGCAACGGCGCGGACGGTGCTACAGCTAGGGGCAGTTGGCTATGTGCTGGCCGTCGTGTTTGAATGGCGCAACCCTTTTGCCGTCTTGCTGGTGTTGCTGGTGATGCTGACGACAGCGACACTGGTGGCTCGCAACCGCATCAGCAAAAAGCTCAGCCGCCTGTTGCCCATTGTGGGGGGCTGCTTACTCACCAGTACCTTGCTGACGCTGAGCTACACCAGTCTAGCCGTCATTCGCCCAGAGACTTGGTATGAGCCGCGATACCTTATTCCGCTGGCAGGTATTGTGCTGGGCAATGCTATGAACGCCGCGGCGATCGCAGGCGATCGCTTGGTCAGCACGATTAAGCAACGGCGACGAGAAATTGAAACCCATTTAAGCTTGGCGGCTACGCCTGATCAGGCGATCGCCCAATACCGCAAAGAAGCGATCAAAGCGGGCTTAATTCCAACTATTAACTCCATGATGGTTGTGGGCATCGTTAAGCTACCCGGCATTATTACTGGACAACTGCTGAGCGGCGTTGATCCGCTAAACGCTGCCCTTTATCAAATGTTGATTATGTTTATGCTGGCTTTTGCCGATTTGCTAACTGCCGTGTTAGTTACCCAGGGGATTGCCCGTCAGTTTTTTAACAAAGCTGCTCAGTTAGTGTTGCCCTAGCAGCCTGTTGAGCTGCGATCGCCCTATCCAGCGTTAGCCCAAGCGGCTAGAAACCAACTTCAACAGCGGTTGTGCCCTAGTGCTTGACGAAGCCGCCTAAGTCAGGACGATAGCGCACAATAAAAGCGCCCTTGCTGTCGTAGATTTCAATTTCTGATTGAGCAGTACGGCTTAGTTCAGCTACTTGCTGTAGCAATTGAGTCGTATTTCGAGCAACTTCTGGGGTCATCTGGGGCGACCCTGCTAAACGCGGATCGCTAAAGGTTTGCTCAATCACATTTGCATAGAGGGCAATCACATGAATGCGGACGCGATCGCCAAGCCGACGGTAGCGACAAATGCGAGACGTCGGACCACAGATTTGATCGAGTTGCTGCTGAATTTTTTGCACACCGACAACGCCTGCTAGCTTCTGCTGAGCTTGTGTGAGCGAGAGCCGATAGGGATCTAGCAACGTTTGGGCATTGGCTGAAAAAGAAGTGTCTGAAGGCACTTGCTGAGCATACTCTAAAGCCTGTCGCCAGTTTTGTACCGCTAAAGTCCACTGATTTTGCCGTTCTAGCTGCTGCGCTCGCTGGGCTGCCTGGGTGGCCTGCGTATAGGCGCGATTGCCAAGTTGTTCGCGGTTGAGGCGATCGCGGGTTTCCATAAAATTGTTGCGATAGGTCGTCAGCAGGTCTTGAGCATCGGCGTAGGCCATCGTTCCCTGAGGAATACGGCGTAGCTGATTCATCGCCGTTTGCCATTCTCGGTGAGCCACCTGCCAGCTTGGCAGCGCCTCAGCCGTTTCCATGTGGTGCAGCCCCAACTGGGCAGACTCAATTGCCTGCTCTAAGGCGGCAGCAGCGGCCTGTTCAGCGGCAACGCGATCGCTGGTTTTTACTAAATTTGCTTCGTATTCTTGCCGCTTCTTTTGGGCAAAAGCATATACCAAATTGTCGGTCGGTACCTGTTCTAGCTGGGCGATCGCCTGCCGCCAGTATTCTTCAACGACCTGCCAGTGAACCACAGCATGGGGCGGATTTTGGCTCTTTTCAGCCGCTAGGGTGGCGCTCTTTTGCGCTGCAATCACCTGCGCTAACACATCAGCCTCTTGCTGATAAACCTCACTAGCAGCCTGGGCGGCTGTGTGATGGCGCGACCAAGGGGGAATGGGCTGCAAAATAGCCACGGCAGACTCTAGCTTGGTATGAGCCTGCAACACATCTGCTGGCGAAGGCTGCACCTTCAGGCTATCTAAGGCTTCTTCACTGAGAACAGCCGCCGTCAAAACTCGGTCACAACGACCCACAACGCAAGGACGAGTAACGCTATAGCCGAATCCCAGTAGCAGCATAGCCCCTGCCACCGTACCCACTAGCCAACCAGGAGGAAGGGGGAAGGGCATAGGCCAGCGCCGCCCCTGAGGAAGTTGCTGATCCGCCACATCCGCCACAGCGTCTGGCGATAGCTCAGAAGCGTAAAACGGCACTAAGGCGGTGTGAGCCGTCAGATCAGATGAGGTGGATGTCTCTTCACCTAGCGCTACCGCTTCAGCCAGCGCCGCCGCTGAAAAATCAGATCTGCGCCAAACTAGCGATCGCGTTAGATAAGGTCGCGTCTCTCCCAGGCGGCGCAGGTACAGGCGGATGGGGATATCATCTGCTGGCAGGTGAGCCGCTAAGGAGGTTTCGGTGCGAGCAATCTGGTCTAGCAGCGATCGCAAAATTTCTGCCGTTGCCGCCAAAGCATCTGCCGCTTCTGGCTCCTCTGTGGCAGCATGTTCTTCTAACACCAGCAAAGCCCCTTGCCGGGTAGAAAGGCGAATGCGCCAGTTTGCCACCATCGGCTGCTGTGCTTGCAAACGTTGGCTAAGCTGGTGAGCCACCTGATCGAGGTTGACTTGATGAGAAGGAGGAGAGGTCAACATTAACTTACTTCACTGAGAAAACCCGCCATCACCCTGAGTAGTATCCGTAGAATCTTAGCGAAGGAATGGTACAACACCAAATAAATCTTGCCTAGTTTGAATTGCCTGGTTCAGCACCTTACCCTAGATCTCAAGACTCATCAGGGTTTTATAAATTTTTTATAGGATGGCACCCTTGAAACCCCAGGCACAACACGCTCAGCATCTATCAGTCACCAGGTAACAGACTATTGGGGAATGCATGGATATCTTAATCGTTGAAGACGAAGCTGAAATCGCTCAGCTCATTAAGCTTTACCTGGAAAAAGAAGGCTTTAGCTGTGAAACTTGCCGAGATGGCAATATTGCCTTGCAGCTTTTTCGCGATCGCCAGCCTGATCTCATTGTGCTGGATCTGATGCTACCTGGCTTAGACGGCCTAGAAGTCTGTGCCCGGATTCGCCAGCAACCTGGCAGCAAAGATCCTTACATCCTCATGTTGACGGCCAAGGGAGAAGAAATCGATCGCATCATTGGCCTTTCTACCGGGGCGGATGACTACATGGTCAAACCCTTTAGTCCGCGAGAACTGGTTGCTCGGGTGCGGGCGCTGCTGCGCCGCAGTTTGCGCCACGGCACTCAAAGTCAGATTTATCGCACTCCCCATTTCACGGTCGATTTAGATCAGCGCACTGCTACCCGCCAAGTGGCAGCAGAAGAGGCCACACTGCTCGATTTGACCCCTTTAGAATTTGACATGCTAGCCACGTTTATGAGCTATCCGGGTCGAGTTTGGAATCGCACCCAGCTAGTTGAAAAACTGTGGGGCGAAGACTTTTTTGGCGATGAACGCGTCGTTGACAGCCACGTTGCTCGACTACGGAAAAAGATTGAGCCAGATCCCTCCCATCCCAGCTTCGTCAAAACCGTCATTGGTGTCGGTTACAAGTTTGAGGACGAATAAGCGGGCTAAGCGGATGTCTAGATTGTTAACAGCGATCGCCACTGAATCAAAGCCCAGATCGCCAGATGCCGCACCGCCTGAGGATGAACATTTGGCGGATCTAGCGGCTCACCAATGTCCTAAGCAACATTGCTGTCGCCACCAGCGTTAAAACCCTTCAGCGGCTGGCAGCCGCTGACAACTAAAGCCGGGTGGGTTTGCCACTAGCAGCGAGGACATAGAAAGTTAGCGTTGTGTCACCGTAGCGTTTTTGGCGAATAATTTCTAGCCCAGCGATCGCCTGTGCGCTCCAGCTCTCAGGTCGATGCTCTACCGCGAGTTCACCCGCAGGTGCAAGCAAGCTTAGCTCTGCGATCGCTGGTAAAACAGAAGCATAAAGCGGGCTAGCATAGGGCGGGTCAAAATAGATCCGATCAAAGCTGCGTCCCCGTAGCTTTAGGATCTGCTGTTGCACATCGCCCCGCCGGATTTCATACTGCTGTTGGGGCTGGGCTAAGCGCTGCCAGTTTTCTCGAATCACCCGGCAAGCAGAGCCAGACTGCTCAACACCTACTACCTCCAATGCGCCTCGCGCTAACGCCTCTGCTCCCATCGCACCGCTCCCTGCACACAGGTCTAACCAGCAGCAGCCAGCCACGTACCCCTGCCAAATGTTAAAAAGTGCCTCCCGAACGCGGGCTGAGGTAGGGCGAGTGGCGGAACCCGGTAGCGTTTTCAGCAGGCGATTGCCATAGATGCGCAAAGGCATGGAACCAATAGGAAATAAAGGGGAAGTTCGTTTTTGGCGGGTGCAGGCGATCGCCGGATGCGATCGAGAGACGACTGAGCGGTTTACCCTAAAAAATTAACTTTCTCAGTCTTGTTGTTTAGGCAAACTTTCACGTCGCTCACCTTTTGCCCAAAGAGTTTAGAACAAGGGCACAGAGAAGCTTTTAATCGGTACTTGGCCTCAAGGTAGGTTTGAATCTCCCCCCCTTCTCTATCTTCTCCGACTCCCAACTAACGCTTTGGCCTCAACCAGTTCTACAAAATTAGACAAAATCTTCAACCCAACACTGGCTGACTTTTCAGGGTGAAACTGAACCGCCATCAGATTATCGCGGGCGATCGCTGCCGTCACTTCTTGACTACCGTGGGTAATGGTAGCAGCGTTGAGACTGGCCTCTACCGGAGCTGCATAGAAGGAATGCACAAAATAAACCCAGTCCCCAGACGTGACCGACTGCCAAAGGGCAATCTCAGGCTGGGTGAGTTGTAGCTGATTCCAGCCCATGTGAGGAATGGTTAAACCCGGCTCTGGGCGAAATCGCTTAATCGTACCTGCAATGATTCCCAACCCTGGCTCGTTGCCCTCTTCGCTAGCTTCAAACAACACCTGAAGCCCCAGACAAATGCCTAAAAAGGGTTTACCACTGGCAATAATTTGCCGAATCGGCTCGACTAAATCGCGCGATCGCAGATGCTGCATTGCTGGATCAAAAGCGCCCACCCCCGGCAACACCACACCATCGGCTGCCGCCAGATCGGCTGCTACATCGGTTACCTGGGTAGTCGCGCCTGCTTTTTCTAGCCCTTTACAGGCAGAATGCAGATTTCCCATGTCATAGTCAATGACTGCGATTACGGCCATTTAAGCCCCCTTATAGACAGCCTACTGACCTATACTAACCCTTGCGATCGCGCTCATGCTGTAGCAATCCGGCTATCCCTTCAAACCAAACGCCGCCATCGCTGAGTCAGAATTTGTCACAATAAAGGGCAGCCAGCTTTGGAACCCTGCCCATGCCAGATCTACTGCCTTACAAAGTTAGCCCAACCCTCCTGCCTAAGCTGAGCAATTTACCCCCCTCCACTCGCCCAAAATCAACAGAGAAACAGCCCCAGTCGGGGCAATCGTCCCAGCCACCGCGATTGCTACTCACCTCTTTTCGACCGTGGCGAGCGCATCAAGTTTCCAACGCTGCTGATGACTTGCTGGTGTGGCTACAGCAGCAAGCTTTGCTACCGGACAATACGGTCTTACTGCGTCAGCTACCCGTTAGCTTTCAACTGGCTCCGGCTGAGGTCATTGCTAAAATTGTTTGGTTCCAGCCTCGCTGTGTGATCTGCTGTGGCATGGCTGAAAATCGCCATCAACTCAGCTTGGAACGGCAGGGAATTTGCAACAATCAACCGCTGCAAACGTCGTTGCATCTGCCGACCCTGCTCCAAGGCACAGGCTTGACTGAAATCAGCGAAGATGCGGGCACTTATGTTTGCAATCATCTTTATTTCCAGGTGTTGCAGTTCCTCAAGCAAAAGTCAGTCAATTGTCAGGCTCTATTCGTTCATGTGCCTCCCTTAAATCAGGCTAATTTATTGACCATTGCTCAGGACTTTTGCCAGATCTTGAGGCAGCTTTCAACTCAGTTAGATCAGTTTCATGAAGCCCTATCAACAAGTACCCATTCGCGATCGCGGCGAACCACTCGTTCCCATTCCGCTTGATGCCTTTGCCATTGTGCAACCGCATCCCTATGAGCAACTAGGTGCCCCTTACCAGGGGCGATCGCCCTATTACCTGCGGCAAACAGTATGCGATCGCTTACTTCAGGCTCAGCAAGCTCTACAGGCTCAGCGAAGCGGCTGGAAAATTCAAATCTTTGATGCTTATCGCCCCGTCGCCGTCCAGCAATTTATGGTTGAACAGACCTATCAACAACTGCTAACCGCCCAAGGCTTGTCTCCCAGCACAGTCAGTCGAACCCAGCAAGCCGCTATCTTGAACCAGGTCTACGAGTTTTGGGCTGTCCCTAGCTCCGATCCAGCAACCCCACCGCCCCACAGCACAGGAGCCGCAATCGATATTACCTTGACCGATAACCAAGGACAGGCCATTAATATGGGTTCACCCATTGACGAACCCTCGGTGCGATCGTATCCTCACCACTTCGCCGATAAGGCTGCGGCACAAGCGCAGCAGTATCACCAAAATCGCCAGCTACTCGCTGCGCTTTTAACCGCTGTTGGCTTTAAACAACATCCTCAAGAATGGTGGCACTTTTCCTACGGCGATCAAATGTGGGCTTGGCAGTCGCGATCGCCCTTTGCTTACTATGGCAAAGCGACCTAGCAAGAAAAGTTCCTTTCTGGATCTAGTTTGGTGGTATGACCGTTGCGCTTGTAGGCATCAGCAGTGGATGCTTCTCCGGCAGCACTCTCTGAAGGCGCTTCAGCAGACGGTTTTTCCTGAAGTTGAGCTTTTTCTAGGTGAGCGGCCAATTCTTGGCTCATCGCCAAAGACGTTTTCATCGACAAACAGTTTTGGCCTTCTCCTACCTTCAAGCGATACTCTACCGTATCCATCAGGCGATGCAAAATTAACCAGCCATAACCACCTTCTTGAAAGTCTTGAGGTTCAGGCGCTAGGTACTGTTCCAGCTCAAATCCTGAACCAGAATCCCAAACTTCCAAAGACAAATCTCGCTCTTTTAGCTCTAAACGAATGAGAACGGGTAGATTCGGCTGATTGCGGTGAGCATGGCGAACCACATTTGAATAGGCTTCAACCAGTACCAAACGCAGACGATTTTCCGTGCGAGGCCAGTCAACTTGACTGCCCAGTTCTGCCTTGAGAGATTCTAGAAGCCAGTTTTCAACAATCGTCAAAAACTTAAGATCGCTAGGTACATGTAGCTCTGTTTTCATGATCTACAGTACCTCCAGAGAAAGAACTGTTTGATCATCTTCTTGAACTGAGTTCAAAGCAGCCACTTGAGCAAGTACCTGGTCTAAATCTAGTGGCCCGGTCTGTTGTTTAAGCATCGACCAAAGCCCAGTTTGCTTAAGCATTGCGTTGCTTCCATTCGTAGAAGAGGCCGAAATTGTGGCCTCAGTAATGCCATCGCTGGTAATCACCAACGCTGAACCCGAGGCTAACACTAGTTCTCCCGCAGCGGCTTGCCACTTGGGCAAAATCCCGATGGGGACGCTACGAGTTTCTAGGTAGACAGGTTCAGGATCAGCCTGAGCTGTCTCACCATTAGACCAAGCCATCGGATACACATGCCCCGCGTTAGCGTAAATTAGCTTTTGTTGAGCCGGAATATAGCGAACCAACACCATCGTAATAAAACAGTTATTGCTCACCAAGTCATCCGAAAGGCTAGTATTTAGATTTTGCATCACCACATTAGGCGGTGGCGGCGACTCTTGCGAGAGTTCACGCCGCAGCACTGAAATGGCGCTGGCCATAAACAGCGCTGCCGGGACTCCTTTGCCAGAGACATCGCCTACAGCCAGCCAAATATCTCCTTGAGGGTGAACAAATACCTCAAAAAAATCGCCGCCGACTTCTCGTGCTGGAATACAGCGAGCCTGAATTCGCACCCCTTCAATATCAGGCCAGCTTTGGCGTAGCAGGTTCGTTTGAATCTGGCGGGCAACGGCCAGTTCTGCTCGCATTTGCTCAGTTTGTAGCTGAGTCCGCTGATAGAGCATAGCCTGGGAAATAGCCAGCGCTACTTGTTCAGAAACACTATTGATTAAATTGATCGTTTCTTCTGGCCAAGCATGAGGCTGACCAATGCGATGCAAATAGGCGATCGCAAGGCAATCTTTTTGGTAAATGAAAGGTACCACCAGACTGGTGAGTGAGCGCTCATCCGCTAGCTGAACCACCTGCTGCTGCATCGGATTGCTGCTGCTGAGAGTTTTAAGATCTAAAGATTGCTCCAGCGATTCAATCGCAGTTAAAACGGCGTCATCTCCAGCCTCTGCGTTGGCCGCAGTATAGACAAATCGTTTAGTCGAAGTCTGAGCCTGATACGGCGTATTCAACACTTCGAGATCGACCGGAATCAACGTCGAGCAGTAGGCTTCAAACGTACTGCCTAAAGTTTCTGCGATCGTCTGTAGCATACTGTTGTAGTCGAGCGATTCGCGAATTGCTCGCATCACTTCGTTAAACAGCGACTCTCGACTCAGCGCTCGGCTGAGTTCTAAGGTTCTTTGTTTTAAGACTCGATAAGTCTCTGCTGCCTGAAGAACTACGTTTTTGAGCTGATCTGGGTTCCAAGGCTTCGTAATATATTTGAAGACCTGACCTGAGTTAATCGCTTCAACAAGGTCTTCAACGTCTGTATAGCCTGTTAAAACAATGCGAATAGTATCGGGAAAGCACTCAACTGTACGGCTGAGAAATTCGGTACCATTCATACGTGGCATCCGCTGGTCGGAGATAATGATAGCCATTTCCCCTTCACGTTCCAGCAATTCCAAAGCGGCAAATCCATTCTCAGCTTTGAAAACGCGGAAATCACGGCGAAAGGTGCGATAGAGCAGATCTAGGTTGTCTGGCTCATCATCTACGACCAGCAATTTAAGTTGTTGATTCCAGCTCGAATCCATCCAAGACTCTGTTTGTTTGAAGTTTGCTGCGCGAGGAGCAACGCGACTGGTGTCAATCATTTTTGTTATTTAGGCTCAATAGCGCAAAGCTCAGCTCAGAACAATCGGTTCATCGGCAAGAGACTGTGTCTGTGAGAAAGTACCTTTAAATTCAATATGCCCAAAGACAAGACTCGATTAAGCTGTTGGCTAGTTTCAGCTCCCTGGGTAGACTCAATTACCTGTCTGTAAACTGTTTGCGCTTATTTGAAAGCCTCAGCTTGTACTAAGCCACAGAAAACAGGGTAGATGATGTTTTTTTGGCTTGAGGTGTGCGGTAAACTCTGAAGCACAATGCCACAAAAAGTTTATCCCACCTTTAAGCAGATTGAGCGATGAAATTGTCAACGGTCATTACGGGTTTAAGTGCGATCGCACTTAGCAGCTTCATGTCTGCGGCTAAGGCTCAAACGATTCCGGCTAGTCGGCTTCAGCAAGAACTCCAGCTAGCCGTCTGTTTGAATGCCTGGGACTATGCTCTTGACCTGAGTGATCCCCTGATTGCATCGAGTGAAATTTCGCCTAGCGATCGCGCCCAGCTTATCCAACTGCGTCGCCAACTGCAAAACTATCAGGCCAGAGGCACCGTGGTTGCCAACCAGCCCAATTGCGAAGCTGTCTTAGCGCAGACCATCACCGCTGCCGAAGTTAGCCTGCCGGAACGTCCGGTGGAATGGGCTAGGGCTTATGAAGCGCTGTTTGCTAGCCTTTATTATCGACCGGGGCAAGGAAGAAACCAATCGTTTCGCCCTATCTTACCGCTGGCCGGGGTGAGCCTGCGTAGCCAGATTGACATACCAGCTTTGTCTCCCGAAACGCCTATTGACACCCGCAATGGCTCAGGCGTAGTCGCCGGAGAGGTTAGCACCTATCATCAGGTTTATAGTTTTGTCGCTGGTTTGGGCGATCGCGTCACTATTGCGGTTGATGTCACTGAGATTTTACCGGGCACCCTTTACCAAGACGACGACTCGCAATTGTTTTTGTTTAACAGCGAAGGGCAGCTCTTAGCCGAAAATGACGATTTAGGCAGATTGCAGTCTCAGATTACGGATTTTTTAGTTCCTCGCACGGGTCTCTACTATGTCGTCGTCACCACCTATGACAACGATCCAGTTTTAGACCGCGAACAACGCGTTATTGGCTGGGAAAATAACGGTGGTAGCGCCATTGAATACACGCTCACCCTTGCTGGCGTTACACCAACCGCCGTGCTGATGCGGCCAACGCTAAGCAATGAGCCAGATCAATAAGCGGGCTGTCAAGTCCGGCAACCCAACCACTCTTTACCAAATTCCTTGCGTACGGGAATACCACCGCAGTAAAACTCGCGCTAAGCGATGCGGATCGTGGCGAATAGAACCGCTTTTTTCATCTATTTTCATCACGTTGGCTAGCACTATGCGCCGCCCTGAGGCGATGATCGTGTCTCGGTCAAACACAACCGGGGTAGCTCCTTCTTGGGCATAGTGCTTTAACACATCTCCTGCGGGCGATCGCCGTTGCACCAGCACCGCGTCAAAAAGCGGTCGTCCACAGGTTTGATCGATAGCTCGAATGTGATCCGAGACACTATAGCCATCGGTTTCTCCTGGTTCCGTCATAATGTTGCAAACATAAATGCGCGGCACATTCTGCTGAGCGATCGCAGCGGCAATTTCCGGTACCAGTAAGTTAGGGGCAATGCTGGTGTACAGACTTCCTGGCCCAATCACAATATAATCAGCTTCGTCAATCGCCTTGAGCGCTTTGGGTAGGGCGGGTGGATTGCTCGGTGTACAGCCAATCCGAACAATTTGCCCTTTAGCCTCTGTAATACGAGATTCCCCTTCAATCCGACGGCCATCCTGCAGTTCAGCCCACAGCCGTACATCGCTTAGAGTAGCTGGCAACACCTGCCCTCGTACAGCCAACACTTGAGAGCTAGCAGCGATCGCCTGTTCTACATCACCCGTAATATCATTCATGGCGGTCAGAAACAAATTTCCAAAGCTGTGACCCGACAGCCCACTACCCGCGCTAAAGCGATATTGAAACAGTTCCGTTAGCAGCTTCTCTTCATCCGCCAAAGCTGTCAGGCAATTGCGAATGTCACCAGGGGGCAAAATCCCCATTTCTCGACGCAGCCGCCCAGAAGATCCACCATCGTCAGCTACCGTGACAATTGCTGTGATGTTAGCGCTGTAACTCTTTAGCCCTCGCAACAGCGTCGAAAGCCCGGTACCCCCCCCAATCACCACAATTTTAGGGCCTCGGTAAAGCCGCCGCTGATTCATTAAAACGTCAACTAGGTCGTCTTCATTACCGGGCATCAACACTTCAGTGATGGCTCCCAACGTTCGGGTCTGGCCCCACAGAATGAGCAAAAAACCCAGCAAAATCCCCAGCGGCCCGCTAATGTAGCTAGGGATGATGGTGCTAATCAGCCGCAAAACCACCCCTAAAAACTGCACCGTGTAAAACACAGGCGTCAGCTTCAGCCAAATCGCTACGCCTATGCCCACAAGCAAAACGCCAATCGTACTGAGAAACAGCCAGCGCTTTACCAAAAGTCCGGGCGCTAACCACTTGACCCAACGATTAATCCGAGGTGGCGTGGCGTAGGTTGTCTCTCGTAAGAGAAACCGAAAAGACTTGCGTAGCCTTCGTTTTAAAGAACTAAAGGGCATAGATAAAAATCAAGCGCACAATCAAAACAATGAGCAAACCTGTCCACTCAGTCACGGATGGCATAATGGGAATCTATCAGCACTTGAAATCTCAAACCACGCCCCGATGCTATCAAGCATTTGATAGAGTCTATGCAGAGCAAGGGAGATCGTCCAATCCACCTCGCCTCTGCTTAGTGTGCCATCCCTAAGCATCTGTTCTGCATAAATTTCGGATTAACTATGTACGAGCTAGAGAATGAGCGCCAGCAGAATTGTGTAGAGGAACCCTTAGTTGAACTGAAAGGTATTCGTAAAATTTTTGGCTCTAACCGCGTCCTTGACGATGTTAATCTTTCTATCAACCGGGGCGAAGCACTTGCCATTATTGGCCCTTCTGGCACCGGAAAGTCTACTATTTTGAGAATCATTGCGGGCTTGCTAGCACCAGATCAAGGCGACATTTACGTCGCTGGGCAGCAGCGAGTCGGTCTGATCGATGATTCGCCTGATCCAATCCGGATTGGCATGGTGTTTCAGCAAGCAGCCTTGTTCGATTCGCTCTCGGTTGACGAGAATGTGGGCTTCTTTCTTTATCAACATTCACGGCTCGCTCGCTCAGAAATTCGTCAGCTCGTTGATGAAGCGCTAGAAATGGTTGGTTTACCTGGAATTGCCGATCGTTACCCTGCCGAGTTGTCGGGAGGCATGCGTAAGCGAGTCAGCTTCGCCAGAGCGGTAATTGCCAACCCCGAAAATCCTCACGATCGCCCTGACTTACTCCTGTATGATGAGCCTACAGCCGGCCTTGATCCCATTGCCTCTACTGTGATTGAAGATTTGATCCGGGAGATGCAGCAAGGGCAAGCCTGTAGTTCTTACGTCATGGTGACTCACCAAGACAGTACGATTCGCCGCACTGCTGATAGGGTTTCATTTCTTCATCAAGGTAAAATTCAGTGGAGCGGCTCTGTCGCAGATATTGACGAAACTGACAATGCCCTTGTGCGTCAGTTTTTTAGTGGCAATGTTGAAGGCCCTATCCACGTGGTTGGCTAGGCAGCAGTGACTCAGGAGAAACTATGCGGGCACGCACCATTCGAGAAGGATCAGTAGGTTTACTGATCTTAGTAGGAGTCGGTTTGTTTGGCGTGTTGGTACTTTGGCTGAGGGGGCTTAATCCGGGACAACGCAGCTATCGAGTCCTCACTGATTTAGAAAACGCAGAGGAAATTCAGATTGGAACGGTCGTTTTTTATCGCGGAGTTCCGGTTGGACGCATTATAGAAATCGATCCGGGCACGAATGCCGTCGATATAGAAATTGAAATTACCAAGCCTGATTTTATTATTCCGAGTGAATCGGTCGTAGAAACTAACCAGTCTGGACTCATTGGTGAAACAACAGTAGCCATTATTCCGCAAGAAAGACTGCCTGAGTCGGCTTTAGCGATGAGTCCGTTTGGCAATCAGTGCGACAGTAGCATCATTGTTTGTGATGGCGATCGCTTACCAAGTGCCCCAGGTCTGAGCTACGACACGTTAATTCGCTCGGCTGATGAGATTGCGTCTGCTTTATCTGATCCAGAACTGATTGAAGAAGTTAAAGTTCTGGTGCGCAACACATCGGTTATTACGCGTAACGTGGTTGACCTGAGCGATGAGCTAACTGAATTAACCCGTGAAGTTAGACGAGAGGTGGCTCCGGTTACAGCCACGACTCGGCAAACGCTGCTGACGGCCAGTGCCGCCGCCGCCGCCGCTGGAGAAGCCGCACGCCAAGTGCAGCTAACGGCTGCTGAGGCCAATAGCTTGCTGATTGCTAATCGAGCCAGTGTGGTGACCACGCTCAATAACCTCAGTGCCAGCAGCGATCGCCTCTTAAGTGTGGTCAATAGCGTGGCTCCTACCGTTGAAGAAGGAGAATTAATCAGCAATTTAGAAATTCTCTCAAGTAATGCCGCTGCCGCCTCGGACAACCTGAGAAGCATTAGTCAGGCTTTTAATACACCTGAAAACTTGGTGATGTTGCAGCAAACTCTAGAGTCTGCCCGCAATGTTTTTCAAAGTGCCGAAAAAATTATGGCCGACGTTGACGAACTCACAGGTGATCCCGATTTTCGCAACAACATTCGTAACCTGGTCAATGGTTTAAGTGGGCTGGTTTCTTCTACTAACACGCTTCAGGAACAAACTCAGCTAGCGCAGGTCTTAGAACCCGCGAGTCAAGACTCGACCCCAGCCGTTACCTTTGCCTTGCAACCGCTTTCGCAAGATGTTGTGAATGAATCTCTCAAATCTACCTCACTGCCTATTATTGTCCGCGATGGCCAGCCTTACGTGCTCAGAGCCATCTACCCATCTACACCCAAAGCTCAACCCAACAGAACTCCTTAGCGTACCCAACGGTTACCTGAAAAAGGCAGCCCGACCCGCAAGCTACGCTGCTTTTGTCGTAGCATGAAGCCTCGCTAAAGCTGTTCTAGTTCCCTAGGGTAAAATTCGATCCGCACTTTAAACTGTCTGTCAGCGTTTATGAGAGATCTCTACGCCTCAGCCAGAATACTTTATACTCGAAATAATGGGTGTTCGCTACTTTGCTCAATTGACTCAGCGTTGGTGTCTTCAGCATCATTGCTGAATTTTCAGTTAATATTTTTTCTTCCTTAGGTCTCGGCATAATCGGCAAGAAAAACTAGAAGCCAGATGAGCTGTGGCTGACTTTCATGACAATTGTTACAGTTGCGATTCCCACTTTTAACGGCGAACAGCGTCTACCCCAAGTCTTAGAGTGCCTACTACGACAGGTCAACTTAGAAAAGATTGTTTGGGAAGTTTTAGTTGTTGACAACAACAGCACAGACGCAACTGCCAAAATTACTCGCCACTACCAGCAAACCTGGCCTAGTGACAGCAGCTTACAATATTGTTTTGCAGCTAAACAAGGCGCTGCCTTTGCGCGGCAAAAAGCTATTGAAGTTGCCCAGGGAGATATTGTTGCTTTTCTAGATGACGACAACTTACCAGCGGAAAACTGGGTAGAACAAGTTGCTCAATTTGCAATAGCTCATCCCCAAGCAGGAGCCTTTGGTAGTCGAATCTATGGATGTTTTGAAGTTGAACCGCCGCAGCAAATTGCTGAAAAGATTGCCCCTTTCTTAGCAATTGTTAATCGGGGTGAAGAACCCCATCAATACTACGCCAATCAAAGAGTTTTGCCACCCGGTGCAGGACTGGCTGTTCGTAAGCAAGCTTGGGTAGAATCGGTGCCTGCCAACCTCTTTCTCAACTATTTGGGACAGTGTGCCAATGCCAATACGGCGAGTGAAGATTTGGAGGTTTTGATTCATATTCAAAAAGTTGGCTGGCAAATTTGGCATAATCCAGCGATGGTGGTCTATCACCAAATTGCTAAAGAACGTTTGCAAGAACGAAATGTACTAATGCTGCTGCGGCGAATTGGCCTTAGCCGCTTTCACATTCGGATGCTACGCTATCCGCTTTGGCAAAGACCGTTATTAAGTGTTTTACATTTTTTATTAGACTGTGCCAAGCTTCTGGTTTACTACTTTTCGTTACCTTTTGATCAACAGCGATCGCACTTTGATCATCTTTGCCAAAGAGAGTATTTGTGGAGTAGCTTGCTGAGTCCATTTTTCCTAATTAGGAAATATCAGCTAGAGCGTAAGATTGCTCAAAAACGCCAAAAAAACACGCCTGACCATGAATTTTGGCTGAGCAAAATTTCCACAGCCTTTGAAAAACAACTGTTCTGCCTATTTGTTCAACCAATAAAGTCTTTAGATGCGCTCAACCAAGAACCTTGCTTAGTAGAAGTTTTACTCAGACTCCAGGTTGATGGCAACGGTATTAGCACCTTTTGTGCGAATGATTTTATGCCAACTGCGGTTTCGTTTAGCTTGACTCAGGTGATCGACCGCTGGGTAATTGAAGAAGTCGTCAGACTAATTTCTACCCAGCCTGTCAAGTGGTCAGGTCAGCATCGTCAAACAGAACCGCTTTATTTTGTGAATCTCTCAGAAAATTCTCTAAAAGACGAACACTTTGCTAAATTTTTAGCAAAGCTACTCAGGTACTACCCTTACCTAACTCACCGCATCTGTTTCGAAATACCTGAATCAGTTTTGTTGGCAGATATCAATCAGTCTACTCAATTTATTCGAGAGATCCGAGGGTTAGGGTTTGCCATAGCCATCGACAAGGTGAGTCATTTTTCTGGCTTGAAAAAGCTTTTACAACACACCCCAGTCGATTATTTGAAGGTCGATGTCCACCAGTTAGAAGAGTCCTATCGAGATTTAATCTTGTTGCAACGTTACCCTACAAATGAAGGTTTTTGTCCCAAGCTCATAGCTATCCAGGTAGAAAATGCCGCTTTGGTGGAAAAAGTTCAAGACTTAGGCATCGATTATGCTCAGGGCTATGCTATTGGAGTACCCCACTCACTCAAGATTCTCGACTTAGTAGCTTGAGGATGACTTAAGTCTAGGGTTGCGTGCAAAAATATTCAGTTGAGGGGGCAATCTAACTAATAATGAGTGGGGTGGCGGGTTAGGAGTTGATGGACACCCAAACTGTAGAAATTGACGTAACAGTAGCTATTCGAGCTTACAACAGTGCCACCTGCTTACCCGAAATCTTAAGACGGCTGAAGCAACAACAAAACACCTCAGCGCTGAGGTGGGAAGTCATCGTTGTCGATAACAACAGTACTGACAGCACGCCTGCTATTGTGCAAGCATTTCAGGAAAATTGGCCCCCAGCTTTTCCGCTGCGCTACTTTGTAGAAAAGAAACAAGGCGCTACGTTTGCCCGCTGGCGAGCCATTCAAGAAGCTAGCGGCAGGCTCATCGGTTTTTTAGACGATGACAACTTACCTGGCGATCGCTGGGTAGCTGCTGTCTTTGAGTTTGGGCAAGCTTATCCCCAGGCAGGCGCTTACGGAAGCCGCATTGTCGGTAAGTTTGAGTCTGTGCCGCCGCCTCATTTTGAACGCATTCAATCTTTCTTAGCCATCAAAGAACGCGGCGATCAGCCCAATCAGTACCGCCCGCAAGTTCTGAGTTTGCCCGCAGGGGCAGGTCTCGTTGTCCGCAAACAAGTTTGGCTCGATTGTGTGCCTCAAACCCAGAAACTACAAGGCCCTATCAGTCAATCGTTGGCGGCAAAAGGAGAAGATTTTGAAGCACTCTTATACATTGCCCAAGCAGGATGGGAAATTTGGTACAACCCCAACATGCAAATTGAGCATTGGATTTCAAGCCAGCGATTAGAGCGACAATATTTAATTTCCCTCATTTGGGCTGTCGGGTTAAATATTTATTATTTACGAACGATTAACGCTTCCAAAGCCCAAAAGCCTCTGATTGCAGCTCGACTTGTGGCAGGAAATTTTCGGCGATTAGTCTTTCACATTGGACGCTATCGATTTGACGTTTTTAGCGATACTGTAGCCGCTTGTGAACTGTTTTTTTTCCTGAGTGCTTTGGTAAGTCCCTTTTGGTCTATCCTTCCAAAAGGCGAAAGACTATGAAAATTTTGATGATAGCTAAATTAGGGCCAGAAAGTGCATATTTGAGGCTGTTCAAAAAAAACTTGGCGCTCCATAACGTAGAAATAGATTTCTTTAATTATTATCAGCGAAAGCAAATTTTTCCTATATTTTTGCAGGTATTTTGGTCTACTTCAAAATACGATGTTGTTCATTTTCACTGGACACATCCTTACATATTGGCTAATAGCTTTGCTGTGACACTGCTGTATTCTTGTCAGTTTTTGGTTGATGCATTTTTACTGCGTTTATCTGGCGCTAAAATCGTTTGGACAATACATAACCATCTTTCTCACGATGGCCGATTTAAAAATTTAGATAGATTAGTCAGTCAGCTTTTAGCTCGAATGGCTAATAAAATTGTTTTACTAAACCAGACAACCGCTGATATGTTGAGCCAAAGCTATTCTTTCCCGCTCACTAAAGCAGTTATCATTCCTCACGGAAACTATAAAAACTATTACGGGTCTGCTATTCAGCAAGCTGACGCTAGAAAAACGCTTGATTTACCGTTACAAGGAAAAATTTATTTGAGCTTAGGGCTGATAAAAGCCTACAAAGGGTTAGAAAATTTAATTAATGTTTGGACAAGTTGCTCAGCCCTAAACCCGGATGATTATCTGCTAATCGTCGGTAAGGTAGCCAGTGAAAACTATGCCAAAGTGATTCAAGAAAAGGTTTCTCAAACCCCTAATATCATCTTAAAAGCTGGCTTTGTCAAAGACGACAAGATTCACTTATTTTATAGCGCAGCCGACATTGCTATTTTTCCCTTTAAAGAAGTTCTAAACTCAGGCAGTTTAATTTTGGCTATGACTTATAGCAAGCCTGTTATTGCGCCCAACTTTGAGAGCATTGCTGAAGTATTAGACCACGCTACCCATTTGCTATACAACCCAGAAGATCCAGAGGGGTTAGTAAACGCGCTGATTAAAAGTAAAGAAGTAGATTTGAATCAGCTAACCTTGTTAACCGACGAGGCGTGTGACAAGCTTGACTGGGAAAATATCTCGCAGTTAACGCTAGATCTTTATCAAACCGTTTAGCTTAAGTCTGTAGGAACGCTACTATGGGTGCAACTATAAAATCTCGTATTTTTTTGGTAGGTTGCCCTCGCTCAGGAACGACGCTACTGCAAAGTTTATTAGCAGCCCATTCAGATATTCAGTCTTTCCCCGAAACCCATTTCTTTAGCCATTTGTACCCAGCAACCCAATCAAAGCGAAGAAAGCTCGGATTAGCAGCTCCTGCTGTTAAAGAACACTTAAAAAAAACTTTGCAAACTATGGGAAAGAGTGACCTAATTCAATTAGTTTCTCCCGCAAGTTTTTTCTGCTTTCAGTACATCAATGCTTATATAAAAATTTTAGACCAAATCACCTTGCAAAGCAAAAAGTCTTTCTGGTTAGAGAAAACTCCAAAACATCTTCACTATGTAAACCAAATTGAAAGTGCTGTTCCGAACTGTAAATTTCTTCATATTGTCAGAGATGGAGTTGACGTTATTAAATCTCTTTACGCGGTAACCCGTCAGTTTCCTCAAAGTTGGGATGGCCCGTGGACTTTAGAAAAATGTACTGACCGATGGATAAACGATTATCGCTTAACTATGCGTTGTGCAACAAGCGATCGCCATTTAATCGTTCACTATCAAAACTTAGTTGAAGATACGGTTTTAGCTTTGGAAAAAATTTTTGAGTTTATTGAAGTCCCGTTTGAAGTTGGGGTTTTGGAAGATTATAGAAAAGTTTGCTCTAGCCTAATTTTGACAGAAGAGGTATGGAAAAATCAGGTTCAAAGCAACATCGAGAACATTCCTAAACGCAAAGCTTACACCTTAAGCAAAGAAGAAGAAGATTATGTCGTCAGAAGACTTAAAAGCCTAACTTTAGACAATTAGCAAAGTGGTTTATAGATATGTTTTCAAAAGTTCAAAAGCTTTTTAGAGTTGCTTCGTCTCAGTCTGAGCAGTTCGCAAAAGATAAAGTAAAAATCATTTCAACAGATACCTTTTTGGTTTCGTATCCAAAATCAGGTAATACCTGGTTACGATTTTTAGTGGCTAACTTAAAATCTCAAGCTGATGTTGATGTTTCTTTTGCCAATATAGAAAGTTTAGTTCCCGATATTTATCGTAATTCTAATCAACAGCTTTTGTCTTTACCACAGCCCAGAATTTTAAAAAGTCACGAGTGTTATCAAGCCCGTTATCCCCGCGTCATCTATATCGTTAGAGATCCTAGAGACGTCGCTATTTCTTATTATCATCATCTGGTTAAAGCTCGTAAGCTAGAACAATCAGACATGATTGAAGCGTGGCTACCCGATTTTATTGCTGGTAAATTTCATCCCCAGTTTGGAACTTGGGCTACGCATGTAGAGAGTTGGAGAAAAGGAACCCTCGGGGCTTCTAACTTTTTACTGGTTAAGTATGAGGATTTACTGGAAAATCCGGTAGAAGTGTTAGGGGAGGTGGCTCAATTTTTGTCTATACCCCCTGATCAGGCTCGGCTTGAAAAAGCGATTGAATTGAGCCGCGCAGATAGAATGCGACAGCTAGAAATTGAAGAAAATTGGCAGCCTTTTGCAGGCAATATGCGCCAGGATATGCGTTTTGTGCGGGCTGCTATAGCGGGAGATTGGCAAAATCACCTTTCAACGATCGCTGTTGAAACAATAGAAACAGCTTGGCGATCGCCAATGAATGCCTTAGGCTATCTCTAAAAGATTTTGTCAATCATCTGTACTGCCCTCTTCAAAAGCCCATATGCTTAAGCTTGCTCATATTGTGAATCCGGTCGTAGTTAAACCTACTTCCGATTTGTATGTAGCCCAACCCATTGCTTTTGAGTCTATGCAGATTGCTCAGGCGATCGCAGCCACTCATAGCCTTGAAGTTCAACTGTATTCAGCCCAGTTTAGCGAAGACGAAGCGTTTGCTAAGCAGTACTTTCAAACGACGCCTAATTTAGAACGCTCCGTCTTAGACTTCGGCGAATTTAAGCAGCCGCGCAAACTGCCTTTATTACAAGATATTTTGAACCGTCTGCTTGTAGCCGCCTCAGATGCAGACTACCTGATCTATACCAATGCAGATATTACGCTGATGCCTCACTTTTATCTTACAGTGGCTCAGTTAATTCAGCAGGGTTACGATGCCTTTGTGATCAATCGCCGCACAATTTCTTCTACTTATCAAACCCCAACTGAACTCCCCCTGATGTACGCAGAGGTGGGTAAAGCCCATCCGGGGCACGATTGCTTTATTTTCAAACGCGAGGCGGGCGCTAACTATCAGCTTGATCACGTTTGTATTGGCATTAGTTTGGTCGGTAAAGCGCTTTTGATCAATTTAATTAGCCACGCCCAGCGGTTCGCTGAATTTCGCCATTTTCACCTGACCTTTCATCTGGGAAATGACACCATTTGGCAATCTGAAAAGCTAGACGACTATACTCGCCACAACTTACAAAGCGTCAACCAAATTTTAGCGGCGTATGAAAGCGAAGGAGGGCTAGTACAGCATCCACTCATCCAAAAGATCATCCACAACCGCAACATAGAATTCTGGACGAATCGCCAAGCATCTACCCAACCCCAAAGCTGGAAAAACAAACTACGCGATCGCTTCTCCCGCTGGTTGAACCCGTGATAACGGGTTAAGGCACCGCTACTCTAAAGCGCAAAAAGCCAGCGGCACCCGCGTTGACATTAAAAGGCCCTACAATCACAGCGCCATTGGGATTGTTGCTAGGCGGCAAGCAAGGGGGAACGTCAATCGGGGTTAGAGGATTGCTAAAAACACTGGTGTCAGGCTGGTTTGCTAACGGATTGGTCGAATCGTTTAGGGCTGTGCTGTTGGCAACATAGCTTGTACCCGTAGGGATTTGATCGCAAATTTCCACGTCCGTAGCTGCAGCATTACCGCCATTGGCAAAATAAACGGTGTATTCAACCACATCACCACTTTGCAACTGGGGTTCACCATTTGCCGGGTCGATATCAATTTGCCCAATAGGAGCAATACCCGCCGCTTGAACCGCTGCTACGTCTGGATCACTACTGTCTTCGACGGCGTCAAAAAAGCCAGCCGGAAAAACGCTCGACCCTGTGACATTGGTAATTCGCTTGATAATACTGAGATCTGCGCCAAAGTTAATTGGGGTTGGGTCGTTGTTGTTCGTAGGATCTTGATCGGCGTCGGGATCAACCGCCAAACCATCTTGGGAGGTGTCTTGAACGGGAGTACCCGGATTAGCTGGATCGGTGCCAACGGCGGTGACCGTATTGGCATACTGTAAATTACTGCCCGGATCGACCTGAACGGTAAAAGTAACCTCTACAAAATCGCCGGGTTCCAGATTGGTGCCAGCAGATAGTAAGTTGACGTCATTGGTAACGCTCAGGCCGCCATCAAAATTAGGGTTAATGCCAGAAACCGTACCTTGCAAAGCTCCACCTGCTGTATTTCCAGTAGTGGCGATCGCAGGCGCATTAGGCCCGGTCGTCACTAGTTGAGCACTGGTAGCAGGCGGCGTATTGGGAGGATCGGCTAGAAAGGCATTTTGTAGATTTTCGTTGAGTTCTACATTGGTAAGCGAAACGTTACCAAAGTTTTCAACCCGAACCGTAAAATCAACCTCGAACAAATTACCGCCAATATTTCTAGGCGTACCTGCTTGCTTAGCCACGCCAATTTCAGGGTTGCGTCTCACCTGCAAAGGCGTAGGGTCAGGAAAGGCATTAGGAGTATCAGGAAAATCAGAAACACCCAAAACCGTAACGCTGGTTCCCCCGGCTTGTCCGGTTAGCTCGGCCTGGTTAAAGAGTCGATCGGTCGGATCCCCCGGATTAGAGGCGGGCGTGCTGGCAGGCACCCGAACGTCAATGCGAATCACACTGGTCGATCGCGCTGGAATGGTAATGTTGGAGATTTGCAGGGTATTGGTATTGGCAAAGTTGTTGACGGTTGAGCCAACAAAGGGATTCACCAAGCTGCCTGCAACAAATACCCGGCCATCGTTGACAAAATTTTGTCCGGTGGAGTCCGTTCCTAAAATATCTGAAAACGTAACGTTGTTAGTTTGAACGCTGGTGTTGTTAATAATGGTGTATTCGTAAGTGACGGTTCCCCCAGCATCCACAATGGCAGGACTCACTGTTTTCTGGATCGTTGGCGTGTAGGGACAGGCCGCCCCATCATTTTGGGTTGAGTTTCGGGCAGAGCCTAGAGACGACAACGAAGGCGACGTTGTAACGTCGGTAATTCGCAACAGTTCACCGTTGTTGGCGCTGTTACCCACAAAGTTTTTGTAGAGATAAAGGGTACCTTCGGCGTCAAAAAAGACCGCTCCGAAAGGCTCCGTATCAGCTGGGCTAAGCACGGGTACACCGGGAACTACCGTCAGCGTGGGGGGATCTTGCGTGGCATCAAAACGCTTGAGGCGACCATCTTCGCGATCGACCCCATAAAACAAACCATCAACGGGGTTAAAGGCAATATCAGGAATAAACGGAATGAAAGGCGAAGCTAAGCTGTTGTCTCGAATATCCGTATCGCCTATAATCGTCGCTCCGGTAGCGCCACCCCCGCTTTCATCGCCAATCAAATCAAATTGAATTAGGTCGCCGCCATTACTCAAGACAAAGTAACGACCAGCATCATTAAAGCCACCCGCAAACAGTCTGCGTCTGTTGGGGTCGCTGGTGTCGTCAATTTGAGCCGATAAATCTAGGGTTGTAATAGAAGTAATACCAGCCGTTGTAATTTCGTAAAGCGTATAGTTTGCCTGAGATCCGACGATGGTGGGATCGCGATCGAAGGCATAGAAGCGACCATTTTGCACATTGAAGCCCAAAGCATTGAAGTTAATTCCAGAGGTATCTACTTCTAGCAGGGGGTTGAAGTTTGGGTCAGTGGTAGATGGATTAGCCGTATTAATGCGATTGAGATCGATGTTGGCGGGGACATCTGTTCCCTGGCTGAGAAAGAAGAAAGGTTCACAGCTAAAAGCCGTTTGTGCCGAAACGTCAGGCGTGTAGCCCAAACCAAAGGCGAAAAGCGTCGCTATGCCGATAAACGGTCGCGACCCGCGTTTGATTGAGTCGATAAGGGGGCGGGCGATCGCTGGGCAAATGGCGGCTTGCGGCTTGTCCATAATTTTTGAGCGACGAAGATTCAGCATTCTAAAAGTTTTTGATGAATCAGCCTACTCTGGCTGGAGGTCGGTTTCTTGCGATTCAAAAATGATGTCGAGACCGCGCGTGTCTTCAAAGATGAACTCAACGCGGCGATCGCGGGCGTAATCAATGCGACTACTGCCCGTTGTGGCTCGCTGACTTTCACCGAGAGGCACAATGCGCATCCGCTCAGCCGCAACCCCCTGACGCAACAAATAGTCACGCGCTGATTTGGCTCGGCGATCGCTGAGTGCCTGGTTATAAGCCACGCTCGCTCTTGGATCGGTGTGCCCCTGAATTTCAACCGTCAAAAAAGGATATTCCAGCAATACGGCTGCAATGCGGCTTAGCACCTCAGCACTGGCGGTGCTGATATCAGCACGGTCGAGGGCAAAGTGAATGTTACGAGGCACCCGCAAACGAATCGGCTCAGGGGGTTCAACCAGCGGTGGCTGCTGCACAACAGGCGGTAAACAGCTCGGCGCATTGACAGGTTGAGAAAGCAAAACAGGCACGCTACCGTCAGCCGCAGCCACCGTTGCTAGCGCACTCGGTTCAGAGGTGCCATAGCGAGGGTCAGTAGCGATCGCGCTGATCGCAGTCCCTGCTGGCAGAGCCACCACCGCGCTAAACGTTCCTTGCTCAGTCACCGGAACAGTCGTCAGCAGCTTTGCCAGCGGACGGTAGCTACCCGCTGCTGACACCTGGTAAAGATCAACTTCTGAACCGGGATCCGCCCGACCATTGAGGCTGACCTGGTCACCCACCAGCGCAAAAGTAGAAGCATTAAACTGAGGCGCGTTGATAGCGGCATTGCCCGTATCCTCGCGGCGGTAGCGCGAGTTGCGGGGAGGATTAGGGCCATCGCCCTGTTGAAAATCCTGCACCTGCACATTGTGAGCATAGTTGAGGTCAATGCTTAAGCCGTCTAGCGCTGCAAAGCGATTGTTGCGAATAATATTGCGATCGCTCAGCGGAAAAGCAGTCACCGCTACCCCTGCCCCAGGCTGATAGCCAATAAAGTTATCGGTAATCTGGTGAGCCTGCCCCATGACGTAAACGGCGGCTCGTTCAAAGCGGCGACCGTTAAATTGAATGATGTTGTCGCGAATGGTAGCCGCTCCCGTTGGCTTGAACATAAAGATGCCACTGCCGTCATTACCACACAGCAGGTTATCAACAATGGCGGCATCGGTGATCTCACCTTCTAGCCGAATTGCGTCTGGCATACCCGCTAAACCGTTGCTCAAAATCGTGTTTTGCGTCACCTGTAATCCTTGAGCCCGGACGCTGGTAATAATGCCGCTGCCTTCGTGATACTCAATGCGGTTCTGACGAATCAGCGGATTAACGGCATTAAACACCGACACGCCAAAGGTCGAAGTTTGATCCGGAATTTCACCCGTCGGCGGTAGTCCTAGCCAGTTTTGTTCAATACGGACGTCTGCCGGAGCTAGTTCAGCCTCATAGTCAAAAAAACGAACGGGGGGAGATAGCGGGCTAGCATCAGCCGGGGGAGGTGCGTTGCTGATAAAGATGTCGGCAGGGGGCGTCGTTTGCGTGGCACGGCTAGCAGCAGAAAAACCGTAAATGCTGAGTCCGCGAACAGTGACGCGATCGCCGCTAATCATCAGTCCCCGAAAAACCTCTGCTCCCGCCGCAGGCGTCAGGCTGACAATGGGGGTCGGCACCGCAACGTGGGCAGGAGGCGCAACCGATGGGTCGTAACCCGCTTGCGTGGTGCCGTCAATCGTCACATCTGCAGCCGTTACCGCTGGCAACAGTTCGCTTAGAGCAATAGTCGTTTCACCAGGGGGCAAATCAAAGCCAATTTGCGTGCCGCCAGCCGCAGAGGGACGTACCAGTGCTTGCTCGGCTGGACTGAGCGATTCGTAAGTTAGGGTACCGTTGGCTAAGGCGATCGCTTCTCTAAGAGTGAGGGCGGTGTCGGGCTGTTGCTCATCAAGGTTGCTATTGACCGTAATTTGATAGCCAGATTCAACCGGAATTTGAGCCTGAGCGATCGCGCTGACGCCCAGCAAAGCGATCGGAGCCAGAAAAAGTGAACGCATTAGATTTCGCCTCCCTCAGACATCACCGGATTCGCCTCTGCTGCGGCTGAATCGACATAAGATTCTTGCTGTTGCGGCGGTGACACCATCTGCAAGCCAAAATCATTAAACAATTCGTTGACCTTAAACGTAATGCCTAAATAAGGGCCGCTCTGAGAACGGTAGCCCCCACCGCCTACAAACGAGTTGTCATTGGCTTCGCCAAAGCTGTAGCCCACCCCCAAGCGCAAATTAGGCGTCAAATAGTAGCCAAGCTCTGCGGCAAAGCCGACTTCGTTGTAGCTAACGCGGGGTTGCCCAATCCAGCGAGCCTCACCTGTGATGTCCCAACGATAGGCAAAACGATAAGTTGCTCGCATTTGCGCTAGATGAATGGCGTTGGCATACTCAAAATCATCTGCCAGGGTAGCGGCGCTATAGCGCAAAGCGTATTTACCGTAAAACTCCCAGCGCCAATCGGGTGCGTAGATGCCCTCCAGCGCTAGCGTATGGTCTTTTGAATCATCGCCAGCCCCAAACAAAATAGTGTTTGGCGTGGTTGCTGGGTTGCGACGGTATTCGTAACTCAGCAGGCCGTTAAAAACATCGCTCACCGGGTTGCGGTAAGCTAGCCCTAATTTGAGGCTGACAGAATCATCTAAATCGTCTGTAATTAACTGGTTGGCGTAGTTGGCCTGACGGTAACGAAACAGCGTCGTCAGCGCGGGCGTCACCCGCCCACCAACGGCAGCCGTCAGCACGGTATTGCTACCGCCACCGTCATCAGCGCTGCGGTGTTCTAGGCGGGCACTGGCCTGAAAATCAGGGTTGTCCGTATATTCCAGTCCGGCGCTAAAGGCGGTACTTGACTGTAGCCCCAGCGCCGTGTTGTTTTGACCAACGGCAAAGGGTTGGGCAAACTGACGGCCAGCCCCGGTGAGGTTAAAGGCATCTCCATAGATCCGCTCAAAGCCTAGGGTAGCCCGCAACCCTGGTGCCAAAATCAGGCGGTGATTAAGGCCAATGGCTCCTTGCCCGGTAATGCCATTAAAGCCACCGAGCAAAGAATAGCGCTGGGTTAGAGAGGTGTTGTCGTCTAGTTCGTAGTTGGCGTTGGTGTCTAAGCGGGTAATAGAGCGCGGTTCATCCCCGCTAAAGGCAAACTGCTGCGACAGGGTCATGGTAACGCCCGGTTGAACCTGCCACTCTAAGCCTACTCGGGTACGGTCAGGGTAGAGCGGGTCTTCGTCATCCGCTAGATTCAGTTCTCCCTGAGCTAAAAATCGCAGCGTATTGGTAATGGGCAAGGTAAAGCGAGAAACCAGCTGATTGCTGACTGCATCAGTATTGGCCAGGTTGTCTTCGCGATCGCGGTGCAGCCAGTCAAAGCCCAAGACGGCGCTGCCCAACTGCTGCTGGATGCCAGCGCGAAAGGTAGTGAGGCGATTGTCAACGCGATCGCCCAAAACAGTTTCGCGTCCCGGTGAAAACAAGTCATTGACGGTAGTCAAAACCTGCGGGGCCTGTCCCTCGTTATCTTCTTGGTCAAACTGAAAGGCAAAAACGGTCGTTGGCCCCAACCGTGCGGCTAGCTCTCCTCCCCAGCGGGTTTGCCCCGGTCGAAAACTGGTGGTAGCGGTGTTAGTAAAGCCGCTATCGGCAGCCGTTAGATAAGCCCGCCCACGAATACCGCTGGTGATATTGCCCACCGCTTCAAAACGATAAGCATTGCCTGATGTTTCAGTGCTACCCACGTCAAAGTTAGAACGGGCCACTTCTGCCACCAGTTCCCCCGTTTCACCCAGTGGCAAAAGGGCATCAAAGCCAAACAAGGTAAAGTCGCGCACGCCTTGATCTTCAATCAAAGCCGTAGCACCAATCCAGCTATCCTCAGCGCTTAGCCCATTGTTGAAGGTGTATTGTAGACGACCTGCATAAAGGTTGCCGTCACCACCGTTGGGATTATCTACCTGGTAGGTAACGACAATGCGGCGTACCAGCAAATCGCCCAGCGGATTCACTTCAGTGGCGTAAATCGGCTGGCGAAAGAGCAACGTACCGCGATCGTAATCAATCTCGTAGTCTGCACCGCGATAGAGGGGTCGCCGCTCTAGCACTGTGCCGGGACGATTGAACTCTTCAATTTCTAAAAATACGTTTTCACTGCCCCGTAACACTAAGCGGCGAGACAGAAAATAAAAGCCACTGGTGCCATCTGGTGCCAGCGTATCTCGCTGAAAGGCACGAATATTGTTGGCGTAGAGCGCCGTTAGCTGAAAGCCATTGCCAAACGTGTAATTTCCCTTAAATCCATGTAGCTGGCGGGTCACCCCGGTAAAAGTTTGGGAAGGGCGATTGAGTTCTTGGGTGCTGAAGTCACCCCACATGAAGTAGTCAGGCTCAGCCCCCGGCACCACTGAGTCTCGCTGAAAGCGAACATAAAAGCTATCGATCGAAGGCGTGAGGAAGTCGTTAGTGGAGCTATCGCCATAGACTGGGTAGGTCTGTTCACAAAACTGAACGTCTCGAAACAAGCTATTGCTGCCGTCGCAGCGTTCATTGAGCGGTCGATCAGCGTTGAAAGCGCCAGTAAATTGCCATTCACCAAAACTGCCAATGGCAAACAGCGAGGCATCTAGATCAACTTCAAAGTCATCGTCGATGTCGCCAGGGTTAAGAAAATCACGAAAACTGCCCCAAAAGTTAGTCGCTCCTGGCCCTATGCGCAGGTCTATCACCCCCGATACCAAAGACGGTCTGAGGTCGGTAGTGAATTGAACGTAGGCGTAGGTCGTTATCTCTGGATAAGACTGATCAACCGCGTCGGCCTCAAGTCCTCTCGCGGCTAAGCCACTAACCGCAGCTCGCAACTGCACCTGCTGCGCTTCTAGCGTCGATCGCAATTGCGCTTGAAATTGCCCCCGACGCGCTAAAACCTGAAAGCCAGCGCGATCGCGGTCATAGTCTGCCCCCGCAAACTCGCCAGCACTGGCCGTTAGCGTGACGACCACATCGCGATCGATAGGTTGACCCGCTGCCCCTAAAATTTGGCCTTCTAAAGGCAGCAGCGATCGCCCATTGGCTGGTACGGTCGGCCTTTCGGTAGCCCTCAGCGTAATTTGAAATTCAGCTTCAGCTTCGAGCAGCGGCGATGGAAACTGATCAACCTCATCCACAAAAACGTCCTCAACCCCTGGATCATTAAAAATGACCGGATCAACAGCTTCCGCAGCCTTTTGATCAACCGGATCTGTTGAAGTTGTGGCTGGGGTTTGGGCGGTTGCTGGCGCAGACTCCAAGCTGACATTCGGCAATGCCTGCCCTGTTAGGGACAAGTCCGTTTCGGCAGCGATAGGCGCTTGCGTCAGCGCGGCCGCGTTTACCTCATAATCAGCCGCTGAGAGATCCGCAACCGTTACAGCCGTCTCAACTGTTCCAGCTTCAGCAACCGTCGCCGCTGGCAGGTCTTCTGAGGTAGCCGCAGCCGTCATCGTCTGCGCCGCTGCAGGAGCCGCTAGGCTTAAAGCACCCAAAAGTGTCGTCAGTGCGGTGGCAGAAAAACCGTCAGATACTTTAACTTGCCGCATCATCATGATTCTCCCTCTCCAAACGTCGGCGTGACGGCAAAGTTCATGCGAGCCAGTCCTCCAGGGGCCAAACGAACTAAGCGAGATTGGCTGTTGTTTTCAATGCGATAAAGATTGGGCGCTAAGGTATATCCCGGTAGACTGCTCAAATCCAAAGTGCCGACTCGATTGCCCGAAACCACATTGACAACTGAAAACAAGCCTTCCGGATCGGTAATGATGCGATTGCCATCATCCATAAAGATGACAGCGTTAGGCACGCCTGCCTCACCAGGCTGTTGCTCACCGTCAAAGTTTTTATCCACAAAGACACGACCAATAATCGTGCCGCAGTCCGACAAGATACCCGCTCTAATAGTGAGCTGAAACACTGCCGCCGCTGGTGGAATACCCGGTGCCGAAACCTGAGCCACGTTTTGCCCCGAACCGCGAATTGCATCAGGCGTTAGCAGAGCCGCATAGACAACTTCTAGCCGCTGAGTTGGCGATAGCGATAGCCCATCAAACTGGAAGACAACGCGGTTGCCATCAGGCGTGACCGCGCTGGGCGTCACCGAGACTCCTTCAACCGCCGCCCGCACAGAATTGTTAACGTACGTTAAGCCAAAGGGCAGTTGGTCTGCGATCGTGATGGGCGCAGCAACAGCGGCCCCTGTGTTTTGAATCAACAGGCGGTAGAGGACGACATCGCCTGGTTCAGCCGCTGCTCGATCAGCCGTTTTGGTAATGCTAAGCGCTGCCTGCCCGGGTATCTGAAACGTTGTTTCATTAGAACTGAGGGGAGTTCGATCTGGGCCAAAGGCTGCACCTGCCTGGTTAGTGACCATTGTTTGCGCTTGGCTAACGGGCACAGGCTGCCCTAAATAGCTCAGCAAATAGCTGACTAAAATTGCAATCAAAAACAGTAAGCCACATCGCAGGCCTTTTATAAGCCGTTTTTGCATTTCAAACACACGCTGCTAGGTAGCTGGAACGCAATCAAAACCTGCACCCCAAGGATCATCTTGATTGAGTGGCACAACGCTGGCAGAAAATAGCTTTTCCACCGCGTTCAGGCAGTTGTAAATTGCTTTGACACAAATTCAGGCTCTTACAAAGCGCTGTACCCGCTCATGCAAAATAAAACCTGATGCCAAAACCGCTGAGCGAGGGGTCAAACCCCTCAGTAGCCTATCCTGACGCCGTCCCACAGTTAGGCGATATATCCGTAAAAAGACGGGCAATCAGCCTTCTTTTCTAGCCAAATAGAATACCAAAGATATCTCAGTATTCAGCTAGAAAAGCCTACTGCGGTAGGCTCTGAGGATAGTTAAAAATCCTACGGCTCAGAGTATTCCATGACCATTTACCTTTTGCAAGACCTAGCGCGTTCAAATTGAAATTAATTTGCGCTGGCTGCGGCGTAAAGCCGGAATAGCCGCAGATTACCGCAGAGTTAAATTTTCTATAAATTCTGGTTTTTGCGCTTGACTTATCCCGCTTGTAGTCCAAAAGCGCAAAATGCGGTCGTTAGTCAACTGTGCCTGCTGAGAGAGCCGCTTTGAGCTGTTGGCAAAATGTTTCGATCGCCGCTAGCCCAGCTTCTGGGTCTGTGGCAAGTCGCTTGACAAAGGCGCTGCCCACGATGACGGCATCGGCTCCCCAGTTTTTTAGCTGCTGGGCTTGTTCGGGCTGAGAAACCCCAAAGCCGACGCCAATCGGCTTATCTGTCATTTCTTTTAATTCCTGCAGCAGCGACTGCACCCGAGACTGAATTTCGGTGCGCATCCCGGTGACCCCGGTGACGCTGACCAGATAAATAAAGCCGCGAGACTGGGCTGCAATTTGCTGGATGCGATCGCGCGGTGTTGTCGGCGCTACCAGCAACGTAATTTCAATATCGGCGGCGGCAGCAGGCGCTAGCAGTGTTTCAACTTCTTCTAGCGGCAAGTCGGGAACCACCAAGCCCTTAGCACCCGCTGCGGCAATATCTTGAAAAAAGGTGTCAATACCGCGATTCAAAATCGGGTTGTAGTAGGTAAAGAGAATGACGGGAGCCTGAAGCTGAGGGCTGAGCGATCGCAACATCTCTAAAACCTGATCAAGCGTGACACCCTGTTGCAAAGCACGGGTTGCGGCGGCTTGAATAACAGGGCCATCCGCCAGCGGGTCAGAATAGGGAACCCCCAATTCGATAAAATCAGCCCCGCTACGATCGAGAATTTTAAGGGCAGCCGCAGTGGTGGCTAGATCGGGATCCCCCGCTGTGACAAACGGGATAAGGGCACACTGCTGGCGATCGCGGAGACTACAAAACTGTTCAGAGACGGACTTCATCAATTTTCCTACTTGACTAGCACTTCAACAGCTACCGGGGGCTAACGAGCCAAACAGCCCCCCTTGCTAAGCCAATCAGCATTAGCAACAACAGCCATTAAAAAAGTCTAAGTCAAGAGGCAACCGCAATCGCGCGATCGCAAGTATCTTCTTAGCTCAGCCAGGAGGAGTTTCAGCGGTTGAACGAGCCTCGGCTTCAGCAGCCAACTCTGCTTGCAAAGCTGCCAGTTCCTCCGGCGTCAGCGAATCTAGCCGTTTTTGCAGTACTGCATCTTCATAGTCTTGCAACTGTTGATGGTAGGTCATCTTGTGGCCTAAAGCTCTGACCAAGTAAGTCGCCACCCAGCCCAAAAGACCTGCCACCAAGATAACCTGACTCCAAATTCCAGCCGAGACACCATCTAAGCCGAAAAGCTGGAGTCCGCCAAAAAGCACACCCCCAACCACAAAGACGCCCAGACCAATCCCAATTACGTCAATTCTGCGCATAAGCTAATTAGCTAGCTTTCTAAAGAACGCCGCCGGGGGCGAAAGTTGAGAAAAGGACTGAGCAGCAACATACCGGGGAAAAAGAAAAAGACCAAGAAATAAAGCAAGGTGCGCTCAATCGAACCAGCGGTATACCAGCGGGCTTTAAGGTAAAACAGCAAAATACCGGGTATGACTACCAGGTAAGCCCCCCCTAACACCAGATACAAAATTGCAGTAATCATGCCGAGCTTAGTGACTAGCGTTTGTTGTCCAGTCTTTATCTTAAAACCTGTTGGGTTGTTCAGGGAGTGACGGCAGCGCTAGAAAAGTTTTGCCCCCTCCCCTGCCAATGCTCAGCCATCTAGCCCGACTGAGTCGTAGCGCCATTGCTTTTTACGGCAGCAGCCAGAGTACGGCAGCAACGGCTGGCCTTTCAACTGAGGGCTTGATTACTCAGAAGGCTTGCCTAGCCTTGGTTAGACAGTTTTTTTTGCATAGGCTAAGACCCACCAGACATATATAGCCTTGCACTGGTTCACGCGGCTACTTTTTGAGTTTACGCAGAAGATAGTTGCATCTGAGGACACTTGGTGGTGGAATAGACAATACGGTAAAACCATCAGTAGGGCAGTTGCCTAATACTGTTTGGGGGCGTGGCGGAATGGTAGACGCTACGGACTTAGGAAACTGAGCCTTGGAGGAGAAATCCCCCAAGTGGAAGCTCTCAAATTCAGGGAAACCTAAGTTCCTTCGGGAATATGGCAATCCTGAGCCAAGTCTTTGCTGTCAGGCAAAAGCCCAGTCAGCAAGGGAAGGTGCAGAGGCCCGACGGGAGCTACCCTAACGTAAAGTCGAGGGTAAAGGGAGGGTCCAATCCTTAAAGCCGCGATCGCTCATTTGAGCCAACGGCAGCAGTGAAAGCTGTGAAAGGATGAAAATCCGTTGACCGCAAGGTCGTGAGGGTTCAAGTCCCTCCGCCCCCATCCATGTGGCCTGACGACAGATAAGGTGCATTTCTGTATGACCTTAAGTTTGGAGATAAAGCAGCAGGGAATTCATTCGTAGTTGGGTGAGCATATCCGCCTGAAGCTGAACTTTAGCGCGATCGCTGCAGCGGAGTCGTGAGGACTTTCTCACCAAAGAAAAATCTCAACTTTTTCGTAATTCCTGTGGAATTTACTGAGTATCCTTTGTAGGCTGGAGTGTGGTGCTAAGGATGATCAGTAGTCAAAGCAATTCTTAAGCAACGTTGATTGCCTACAGAAGGCACTGCCTGTGCAAGTAGTTGAGGAGGTCATCCAGACAACCTCAACGGTTTAAGAGTTGTCCTACTGAGCTTTTAGGCAAGTATTCAAGCCCACCTCTGCCTCGATGTCCTCTGCTGTCTTTAATGTCGCAATGATAGTGGATAGAGTTCCGGGTGATTATCAGTCTGCGTCTTCCCATCCTCCTGAGCGGATGTTGCTTGAACTGCAAGAAGCTCAGCAAACCATCTACGATTTTTTACTCAAGATTGTTAAGACTTGGCCCGCCTCGCAGGTTCTCGAAGAGTTCAAGCGGCTATTCATTCAGCACAGTGACACCACTAACGCCGAGACGCTGCCCTCTTTATATGCCATTGTTTTCGCCAACAACGAACAAGAATTTTGCAATACGCTCAAGCGTTCCTGCTACATCCTGATTAACAACTGGGAAGTGAAGCGCGAACACCAGGCCATTCAAGATTTGATTGGTTTGTTTGAAGATCCTGTTTTACAACGACATACGTTTTCTCCCACGCTGAAGCGCCTGCGTAACTGGTTGCGGCGCTTTGTTGTTAGCGAAGATTTTCAAACCATTCGGCTGTTTGCTTTTCGGCTGCACGAAGAATCAAGGGAAGAACAGTGGTCTACCCGGTACGCCTCTTATCTCCTGGTTCCTCAGTACGTGGATACGCAAAATCCAATTGAGCAGCGAGAAGCCGCCAGAGTCCTTTCTAGACGGCTCAAAGAAAAGTTCAAGTTTGAGCTGGCTCTTTACACGGCTCATTCTCAGTCAGCCTCTCCCATCAGCAAACGGCTTAAAAACCCGACGGCGCTAGGAGAAGGGGTCTTAAGGCTGATCAAAGCAATTGTGGCTCGACGAGGCCGCTATAGCTATCGCAACTTGGCTCATCTCTTTTTGCAGCAGACGAGGGAACTGCGCTATCGCAGCTTCAAAAAAAGCCTGGTTAACTATTTAATTTTTTCAGTCGATCAACCAGACTTTGTCAAAACGCTCAAGGCTCAGCTTTCACAAAAGCTCGATCAGCTTCACACCGATTACAACGACAATCCGCTTGATTCGTCGCTGATCCTGCGCACCTGCAATCGCACCATTGATTATCTAACAACTGAAGACAAATCAACGCCTTCGATGCTTTTCACAATGCTGCTTTCCCAGGGGAGTTCCCTGACGTTGGCAATTGTTTTACTCAAGCTCATTTTGGTGTCTAAAAGTTCTCATGCCTATTTAGAGGTTCGCATTGCGGAGCTGATTCGCTATTATGAGCAGTTTCCCCGTGATCAGTGCCGCTGGATTATCAATTTTTTAGAGGTGTTTAGTGTCACCTTTGCCATCTATGCCGAGAATATTGAGTACAACCTGATTCAGGTCGATGAAAACGGTAAGATTCAACCGTCTGCTAGTTTTTCCCGTCGGGTCAATTTAGATGCCTGCCGGATCTTTTCTCAAGCCATCCGACAGCCTGAGCTAGCCGAAGGAACGCAGGCGGAGGATGAAGCCGGACCAGAGGTGAATCTGTAGCGATCGCCGGGGATGCTTGGTTTCAGGACGGGTGGTGCCACTGTTGCAAAACCTGTTGATGAATTGTCTGCCAGGGTAATTGATGAGCTTGAGCCGCCTTGGCACAGTCTTCGTATTCTGGCTGAACGTTGAGCAAATGCCCCGACTGGGCATGGCGTGCAACCTTGACGTTGATCGTGCCGTAGGGCGTTTCTAGCGGTTCTAGCGTTCGCGGTAGGCGATCGCGCAATTGCTCACGCCGCCGAATACCCAAAGTAGTCGTTTCCTCAAACAAAATCGCTTCACAAGCGGCAACTTGATCGGGTCGGCAAATGACGGTGAGCAGCAGCCCCGGACGAGATTTCTTCATGCCTGCGCTTTGGCTAAATACATCTAGCGCGGCACTCGCCAGCAATCGCTCAAACAAAAAACCGACGGCTTGGGGGCTGAGGTCGTCTATTTGAGTTTGCAGCTCAACAACGGTTTCGGTTATGGCTCCGGCATAAGCGGCGATCGCCTGTGGCTTTGATTGCGGCTGCCAGTGAGATTTGTGCATGACGCTTTCTGCTTCGGTTTGACCCAGCCAAAGCCGCAGGAAGTTGGGAATCGGCAAATCTCGCCCGCCTGCCCCAAGTCCTACCTTTTGAAGCTGCATCGGCGGCGGTGAGCCAAACTCAGTGGCTAAGGTAGTCGCGATCGCTGCCCCGGTAGGGGTCACCAGCTCTTTTTGCAGGCCGTTGCTGTAGAGGGGTACCTGACTGAGTTCAAAGAGCTTTAGCACAGCCGGAGCAGGAACAGGAAGCTGACCATGAGCTGCGCGGACAAAACCGCCACCTGTGGGTAACGCGGAACAGTAAACGGCGTCGATTCCCAGCCAGTCTAGCCCCAAACAAGTACCTACAATATCTACAATGGCATCGGTTGCGCCAACTTCGTGAAAATGCACTTGGTCAACCTCAATGCCGTGAACAGCAGCCTCAGCAACAGCTAACTGACGAAAAATAGCCAAACTCCACGCGATCGCCCGCTGCGGCAAAGCTGCTTGCTGAATTAAGGCTTCAATTTCAGGCAAATGGCGAACAGGAGCCGAATGGGAGGGGTGCGCCTGAACCCGATCCGCATCGTCCTGATGCAACTCAACCTCGACTTTAGTGCCGACCTGTCCTTGACGGACAACCCGATCAGCCCGCAGCGTAAATTCTGCGGCAATAGGCAAATGAGCTAGCTGTTCGCTGAGATAGCTCAGCGGCACCCCAGCATCGACTAAAGCCCCCAAACACATATCTCCGGCAATTCCAGTAGGGCAATCCAGATAGGCTAACGTTTTCATAAAATCTTTGTTTAAGCTGCGATCGCGCCGCGATGATAGAACCAGACTGGCCGATTGACGTGACGTTTACCTGAAACAGCAATATGGCGACCCTGTACAACGTTCATCCCCAGACACCTCAAACCCGAAAAATTGAGAAAATTCGAGAGGCGCTCCAGCAGGGGGCTATTGTGCTGTATCCCACAGATACGGTTTACGCCATCGGCTGCGATCTTAATGTTAAATCAGCCGTTGAGCGGGTCAGGCAGCTCAAACAAATCAGTAACGATAAGCCCCTCACGTTTCTTTGCTCGTCGCTGTCTAACATTGCCGACTATGCCAGAGTGAGTGACAGTGCCTATCGCATCATCAAACGCTTAATTCCAGGCCCTTACACCTTTTTGTTACCTGCTACAAAGCTTGTTCCCCGTTTGGTCATGAGTCCCAAACGGCGCACCACAGGTATCCGCGTTCCGGATTGCCCCATTTGCTTGGCTCTGATTGAGGCTTTGGGTAATCCCGTTGTTTCAACTTCAGCCCTCTCTATCACTCACGGCAATCAAGTCGTCAGCGATCGCACCGCTAAGGCCGAACTTTTTGATCGATTGGATGGCAGCGTTGACATCATTATTGACGACGAAGCTCCAATGGGCTATCAGGTTTCTAGCATTTTAGACCTCACGACGGAAGAACCCGTCATGACCCGACAGGGGCTAGGGGCGGAGGCAGCTTTCACCTGGGGCGTCACCCTAGCCAACCCTTGAGCCAGCCGTTGTCGCTAGACCGTCCACTCAACTGGCACAGTCGCCAAAAAAACTTGAATTTTTTTGAAGCACTTGCGTAAAACGCAGTAAGTCTTAGCCCTAAAGGAACCTGAGCGCTTGAAACAGGTTAAACAGAAATCCCAATCAACTGTCACAAGATTGCGTGTGACAGTTGATTGGGATAGTGACACATGCCCACCCCGTAGTTAAAGACCGATTGCCTAGAGTGAAGATGTCAGAGACAGGCTAGGACTTACCACCTGCAACAAATCGCTGCCACCGTCTTTGTCAACGTGCTCACTGTGCATCACCAGGTAATTTCTATGAACACTCAAATTACGACTTCTTTCACTGGCACCCACTTTCAGACTGTTCATGTTTGCCAAACCGGAAAATTTGCCCAGTCTGCCCTACCCGGTGGATCTTCAAACAGTCGCAGTTTTCGCGCGGCGACTCCCCCATCCCCGCCAACAACTCAAGCCAGTCAGCCCAATCTCGATCTGAGTCATTACATTCAAACTGAACTTCAGGTAGAGTCTGCCATTCGCCCCAATCAAGCAGCCAAAATCGCTCATAGAATGGCTGTCGAAGTTGAACGTATTTGTGAGAAAAGTCGCCGTATCCAAGCTTCGGGCGAAATAGCGGCTTGGCAACGTTCTCTGGCACAACATCGCATTCGTAAATGTCTGGACTTTTACCGCCTTGGTTCACGGCGAGGCCGGGTTGAACTGCATAGCCGCTTGAGCGCGATCGCCTATCGCTATATTGCTCCTAGCCAAGCCCAGCTAGGGTTCCAGGGGCGCTATACCCTCTTAGAAGACTTCTTACAAAGCTTTTACGTAGAGTCTCTCAAAGCCTTTCGACGTGAAAATGACTGTACCGCCGACTATCAGCCCCGGACGCGGTTAGAGTTAGCCGAATATATGGCCTTTACCGAACAATACGCTAAGCGGCGCATTACGCTACCGGGTTGCAACAACCAGCAGCTCATTATTTTGCGGGCACAAGCCTTTGCCAAGCGTCAACCCAACGAAACCGCCATCGACATAGAACAGGCAATGGAATCGGCCAAAGACGAGGCGGGCGAAGAAGCTCTGCGATCGCCCGCCGTCCAGCAGCTACGGCAGCAAATGGTAGCCGAAGCCGTTGATCCTTCCGAGCAGGTGATTCGCAACCGGGTGATTCAAGAACTGATTGCCTACCTGCACGAACAAAACCAATCAGACTGTGTAGACTATCTCACCCTGCGGCTACAAGATATGGCAGCGGCTGAAATCGACGAGGTATTGGGGCTAACCTCGCGCGAACGCGACTATTTGCAACAGCGCTTTAAGTACCACGTAGAAAAGTTTGCTCAGTTTCACCAATGGGAGTTGGTTCATCAGTGGCTAGGCACGGATTTAGAACGGCATTTAGGGCTTTCTCCAGAGCAGTGGGAAATTTTTAACGCCCAGCTCGATCCGCAGCAGCAGCAACTCCTAGCCCTCAAACAACAGCAAGCCCAAGACCCAGAAAATGAGCAGTTCCGCGACCCAGCGATCGCGCAGCAGCTTCACTGCACCCCCAAACAATTGCGTCGCCGCTGGGGTCAACTGATCAGCGCCGCCTGGAAATTACGCAACCAAGCCTGAACATTGAAGATGATGCCAGTCAGAACCCACGCGGCTAGGAAGCCTCTTCAGCATTCTCCTGGGGAGGTTCAAACTTATAACCCACGCCGCGTACTGTTTGAATCAAAGCTGGCTGTGTCGTATCAATCTCAATTTTCTTGCGGATCTGCCCAATGTGAACATCTACAACCCGCTGATCGCCAACATATTCATAGTCCCAAACCTTTTGAATTAGCTCTGTGCGACGCCAGACCCGACCTGGATGGCTAGCGAGAAAATGCAGCAAGTCAAATTCCAAAGCCGTCAAAGGTACCAGATCTTCGTTGAGCGTCACTTCTCGCCGCACAGGATCAATGGCCAGTTGATTAAACGTCAGGCGTTGTTGTTCAGCCGCTGTGACGGGTCGCTGCCGCTTCAAAATTGCCCCGACTCGAACTTCTAATTCACCCAGGCTAAAGGGCTTAGTCAGGTAGTCATCAGCCCCTTGATTAAAACCGCGAATCTTATCGGCTTCGTCGGTGCGGCTGGTTAACATCAGAATAAAGACCCCGGTTCGCGCCTGCATTTCTTTGCAGAGGTCATAGCCATTCGCATCCGGCAAATTGACATCCAAGATTACCAAGTCTGGATTAAACTGCTCAAATATTGCGAGAGCACCTTTGCCATCCTCAGCAGCTTCCATCTGATAACTCTGCTTTGACAAAAACCGATAGATGAGATTGCGGATTGCTGGATCATCATCAACAACAAGAATCTTGGCAGCAGCCATAACCGTTAAAACCTTGCAGTAAGATAGACAGTGCTTTGTCGGAGGTCAGCTCAATCCGCTATTGACTGGCTAATCCGAAAACTTGCTTTAAACCTATTTCATAGATCTCAGTCCAGTTCAGCGAAAAAAACACAATCTTGTCATAACCTCATAGTCAATTTAACTGAATTCTCAAGATAGATGAAATTTTCTTGAAGGAAAGAAACCAAACCTACCCCAAAAGCCTGCTTTTTGGGGATATCGCCATAATCAATCTACAGCTTTATTACAGCTAAGCTTTCGATTTAGCGACTCCCTCGCTACACTGATGGCTAGGGGTTAATCAAACCAGCTTATGGATATTGATTGCTTTAGACCCTGTTTCTATCCTGTCAATTTATATAATATGCGGGGTCTCTCGGAGGTTCTCAGATGAGCGATCAGAGTTCATACGAGACATTAGGAGTAACTGAAGCTTCCTCATTTGAGGAAATTCAGACAGCACGGGATCGCCTTCTAGAGGCGTGTTCAGACGATCGCAAGGAAATGGAAGCGATTGAGGCTGCTTACGATGCCATTCTAATGGAGCGGCTACGGCTGCGGCAGGAAGGCAAAATTAAGGTACCCGATCGGATCCGATTTGCTGAAAAATCGCCAGAGCCTGCGCTTGATGCTCCGCCTGCAGTGTCTCGACCCAATGCAGCATGGCTTAACCAGCTACTAGACACACCTGAGCGCAAAGATATTTTGCAGCCAGCCGGAATTTTTTGCTTACTCGCACTTGCTGGCTTTTATTCGCCTGCCTTAGCTTTGGCTTTAGGGGTTGCCTGTAGCGTTTATTTCCTCAATCGTAAGGAACACAAGCTTTGGCGCTCAGTTTTACTCACCCTTTTAGGCTTGGTGATTGGTTTAGCGTTGGGGCTAACGGCTGGACAGCTCTTAATTCCCCAAGGGGCGGAATTCGAGTTTGCTAGCCCAGAAGCCGTGGCCGCTCTGGTGACGTTTTTAGTCCTTTGGTTGGCTAGCAGCTTTCTGCGTTAAAAACCTGCCACTGAGGGATTCCAAGGCTTACTGTGAGCAACCAACTTTGGTGGGCAGTGCTTGCTGCAAAATCAGATCAACCGCAGCGCCTAGATCTGGCACGATAAAGCTAGGCTGGTGAGCGGCTAGGCGATCGCGATCGCGAATGCCGCTCAAAACCGCTACCACCGGAATACCGAATTGCTGGGCGGCAATGATGTCTGCTTCGGTGTCTCCAATCATCCAAACGTTAGCCCTAGCAGGGAGATCGGCTAGAGCCTGCTGCATCAACAAAGGCTTATCCTTAACGTCTGTTTGCTTAACGTAATCGTCACTGAGGCAGTACCGCTTGGCGGGTGGAAAAAAGTGCTCTAAACCGTGTTGCTCCAAAGCTGCTTTTAGCTCTCGATCGCGGCGCATGGTCATAACCGCTAGGTCAATCTGGGCAGCTTGAATCCGCTCTAAGGCGGCGATCGCCCCTGTTAGGGGGCGGTCATAGATGAGATAAGGCAAGGTGTGGACGGTATCGCGCCGTAAACGAGCAAAGGCTTTGGCTTGCTCAATGTCTAGCCCGGAACGCTGACCAATTTCTCGTTCGGGGATTTGAGCCCGCTTACAGCGCCAGAATTCTGCTTTGGTTAACGGTCGAATGGCCTGGTGGGGCAAACGGATGGTTTCTAGACAGTATTGATAAACCTGATAGTACCGCTGAGAAACATCCATAATCGGGCCATCAAAGTCTGTAATGATGCGCAGCATAAGGTGGCAGACCATTAACTTTTATTACAGGCTATCGCATCTTATCGGCTTTTTCGTATCTTCATAAACTGCCGCGTTTTTGCTGTTCCCGTTCAATCGCTTCAAATAAAGCTTGAAAATTGCCCTCCCCAAATCCTTCTGCCAATCGCTGCTGGTCATCTACCTGGTAGGGCTGGCGCTCAATCATTTCGAAAAAGAAGGTCGGTTCAGCAAAGATTGGCTCTGTGAAGGTTTGCAGCAACAAAGCTTGAGGATGATCAGACGGCCAATCGACCAAAATTTGCTGCTGGGCGATCGCCTGCCAGTCTACCAAGGCTGGCAACCTCCCTAGTCGTTGGGGAAGCTGGTGATAGTAGGTAGGAGGCACCGAAATAAAGCGGATTTGTTTTTGTCTAAACGTCCTAACTGCTTGCACAATATCGGCAGTCCGAAGGGCAGCATGCTGAATACCAATGCCCTGGTTGTAGTCTAAAAATTCTTGGATTTGCGAATTAACAGACGTTGGTTCATTAATGGGCATTTGGGCAGAGCCGTGGGGATGCACCATAACCTGGCTGCACAAACCTGAATGAGCGGTGCGAATTTCAAACGTCTGTTTGCGGCTAAACCCTAAAACCGACTCGTACCAGTCGATGGCTTGAGCTAGTTGCCCCGCCGCTACGTTTAGCACCACATGATCTACGGCTAAAAAGTCTGCCGAGGTTTGATCAGCTCGGTTGGCTAAAAACTGCCACTGAGCCTGGGAACTAAGCAGGGGCACGGGTAAGTACTCAGGCGGCGATTCTATCAGGGTGTGGTGTAAGTGACCCCACCCCTGAACCTGGCACCACCGTAGACCTGGTCGTTGGGGGTCTGCGGTAATAGGCTGCAATAGCTGTGCGCCAGCGGCGATCGCCTGGGCGACCACAGTTTCTAGCTGCCGCACTGCAAATGCCACCCCCGCAACCCCGGCAGGGTGCTGCTGTAGATATTGGGCAACGGGGCTAGCTAAGGTTCGCGGGGAAGAAATCACAACCCTGACTCCCCCATTTTGCAAAACTTCGGTTTGGGCAGTGGCCTCTACTTGAGAAGCCACAACTTGAAACCTCAGCCGCTGTGAAAACCACTGTTTCCAAGCGATCGCATTTTCAACATAGAAGTGTAGATAGCAAATATCCATAGCTAATGGAAAAATTAAGTTTTGACGCTAGGGTAAGGTTAGACCCCAACTACGCCCTTGAGTCTGCAAAGCCAACCTCGCTTTACGACTGCTGGCTCCGTCTAATACTGCTAGCTCACATCTAGTCCTGCCTGCAGTAAACGGTACCCTAGCGGATCTGGTATCTGCTGAAGGGCTGAGATTGAGGCTCTCTGAACTGGCAAAGTCGAGCATTCCTCCGTAAAATACCTTCACAAGAGAGAATACTCAGTTTTTGAGCGTCTGATCAGGCTTATCAGTGCATTAGGAGGGACAAATTCTATGACATGGCATCGGTCATTCATTCGCCTACTTGTGGCTGCGATCGCAGTGCTAATCGTTAGCTGTAGCCCAGCCCAGCAGGCTCCCCCTCCTACCTACAGTCCAACCCAAATCGAGCAAATTCAGGCTTATGTGCCGCGTGTTATTGCCCTACGAGAACGCATTCCAGAACTCAAAGCCTACATTCAAGCTCAAGATTGGACAAATGTGCAGTCATTTATTCATGGCCCTCTGGGGGAATTACGGGCACGAATGAATCGTTTAGCTCGTCAGTTGTTACCCCAAGCGCAAACCAAGGCTAACGATCTGGCTCAAGATTTATACAACCATCTTGTAGCCATTGACGAAGCGGCTGTCGCTCGCAACGCCTCGGTTGCTAAGCGGCAGTATCAAGCTGCTTTAGAAGATTTTGATGCTTTTCTAGACCTGGTGCCCCAGCCTTAGCCATTGTGAACAATCGAGTCGTTGTTATCGGCTGTGGCGTTGTCGGAGCCGCGATCGCGTATGAGTTGAGCCAAGTACCCCACTGGGAGGTATGGGTCTGCGATCGCCAGTTTCCGGCTCAAGGCTCTACGGGAGCCGCGCTGGGGGTTTTGATGGGGGTGATTAGCCATAAGGTTAAAGGTCGCACCTGGCAGCTACGCGAAGCTAGCTTGCAGCGTTACGAAACGCTGATTCCAGCGCTAGAAAGGGCGATTGGTCACCCCCTGCCGTTTAATCGCGCAGGAATTCTCAGCCTCTGCTTTGACGCCGCAGACATTGCTAAATGGCAGCAGCTACAGCAAACGCGACAGGCTCAAGGCTGGCCTCTAGAAATTTGGTCACCCCAACAGCTCAAAGCTCAATGTCCTCACCTCAAGGTTGAGGCTGTGCAAGCAGCCATTTACTCGCCGCGCGATCGCCAGATCGATCCCACAGCGCTAACGCTGGCTCTGGTCAAAGCCGCCCAGCAAAACGGGGTTCACTTTCAGTTTGGCTGTGAGGTACAGGCAATTGAACCGACCGCCCCCGGTCACGCAGCACAGGTACACACTAGCAACGGCGCGATCGCCGCAGACTGGGTCGTCATTGCGGCGGGTTTGGGGTCTGGCTCGCTAGCGAAGCAAGCTGTTTCTTTGATACCCGTTTTAGGGCAGGCGGTGCGGCTACAGCTAGAGGCTCCTTTAGGCGATCCCGGCTTTCAACCCGTCATCAACGGTCGCGATATCCATCTAGTCCCGTTAAGCGCAAATCAATACTGGATTGGAGCCACCGTCGAATTTCCGCCCAACAGCCCAACTCCGGTTACTCAGCCCCAAGCAGAAGCGTTAGAGAGCTTGATTCAAGGCGCGATCGCTTACTGTCCGGCGATCGCCCAGGGCACTTGTTTACAAACCTGGTCAGGACTGCGCCCCCGACCGCAAGGGCGTCCGGCTCCGGTCATTGAGAAGCTGACAGGCTATGACAACGTGATTGTAGCCACCGGACACTACCGTAATGGCGTTTTGCTAGCACCCGCAACGGCGCAGCAAGTTAAGCACCTGATGGGGGCTTAGCACTACCACCGCAATCGCCCTGGAAGTTGCCGCTACAGAAGGGATAACATGCCATAGACTAGAGGAACAAACTCATCTAGGGAGTTAAGGTGGCACTAGAATCCTCCTGGCAGGAGATGCTGACATCGGTTGAAATTGCGGCGCACAAACTGACCCGTAGCCTCAAGCGGGAAAAAGCGTTTTCTTCACGGGTCAACCAGACTTCAGCACAAACGCTGTGGCTGGCAGGGCTAACGGGATTCGTACTAGCCACTTCAAACTGGCGGCTACTGGCGGCTATGTCTGTTGGCATCGGCTCTATTCGTTTAATTAACTGGCTGGCTGATGAAGCCCACTGGCAACTGTTTGAGCAAAGCTGTGAAAAGCTCTGGTTGCAGCTCAAGCAGCCCACTGTTATGACCGCTGCTAGTGGCTTGGCAATGAGTATAGCCGCCTACGGCGTTTTATCTCTTTGGTCAGCAGTTGATAATCCCTGGTTGGCCTTGGGCTTGCTCACACCAACCGGGCTGAGTCTAGCCACGCTGGCCTTATTGCTCTGGCAGTTCAAAGCGTCTGCAGTTCACACCAGCCCAGAGAGCGATCCCCACCAGCTTCTGGCGCAACTGACTCATAGCGATCCCCTACGGCGTCTAGTGGCTATTCAGCGCTTAATTTATTGGCTTGACCCAACCAGCAGCCAGCAAACGCCCTATGATCTGGAGCGCTCTACTGCGATGCGATCGCAAATCATTGACTGTTTTCGAGTGCTTTTGGTGCAAGAAAGCGATCCCATTGTTCGCAATACCTTACGAGCAGGGCTTCAGGCAACCTCAGCCACCTTACCCCAGCTGAGTCAAGGGGCACCGCCGCTGCAGCTAGAATCTGTGGCTCGGGTATCGGCGCTGCGATCGCCCCTGCGCCGTTCTCAAACTGAGTATGTAGAGTCCGTTTAGGTTAGCCCGCCGCAATAGCGAGAAAAATATAATAAACCGACTGAGATAGCAGCTCAAGACGTATGCTAGAAAATCCTGTGTGCTATTAGTTCTAATCGTTATGGATCGCTTTCGAGTCGAAGTTATTACCCAAACACCCTATCCGCAGCAGGCGATCTACGCGGCTATGCACCAAGACTATGCCGAGGCGTTTGTGGCTGATGAGCGCGATCGCTGGCCGGATGAAGCCAAGGCTGGCGATTTAGTGATCAAAAATCTGCTCAAAGGCGGTCGCGGCCATTACGGCCCCTTAGAACACCCTCAAATCGTCCTTAACTGCGGCTGGTTTCCCCACTCCACCATGCAGCAAATCCGCACCCATCGCGTGGGCGTGAGCTTCGATGTGCAGTCATTTCGTTACACTGGGATCAGACTGCTAGATGTGGTCAAAGGCCAGCGAGAGGTGGATGAAGTTTTTTATTTGCGTCCTGTAGGGTTCTATAGCGATCGCCAGGGTAAGCGCTACGAATATACTGCCGAGCAGCGACAGCAAGATCTCGATTGGTGCTTAGCGGCTTGTCAGCACTACCAGCAGCGAATTGAGCAGGGGCTTTCAGAAGAACATGCGCGGGGATTGATCCCGTTCGATGTCCGGCAGCACTGGGTGATGTCGGCTAACGTGCGATCGCTGATGCATCTGCTCGACTTGCGTTGGAAAGCCGATGCCCAACTTGAAGCCCAAAAACTATGTGAGTTTATCTGGCCCCACTTTCAAGCCTGGGTGCCAGCGATCGCCCAATGGTACGAAGACAACCGCTTAAAAAAAGCCCGTCTAGCGCCGTAGCGCTGAAGTTCAATATTCATCCGTATGCGGCGCGCTAGGAGCCGCCGTATCGTTCAGCGACCAATGATATTCAATCGCAATCCCCGAACTGCGGCAGCTTTCTTCAAGCTGTTTTTGTTGAGACAGGGCTTTACGCAGGGTAAAAATTAGCTCCTGTATTTGTTGCTGCTGGGGCGATCGCTGCTGAAGCGAAAACAAAGTTTGTCGCTCTAATAGCTGTAGCAAGAGTTCATAGTGAATGTGAGAAGGCAACGGAATTGGCCGATCCATAGGCTCTATAACAGACTTATTTCAACGGGGGCAGAAAGATTATCTTAAGCAAACAGGGCGGCGATCGCCTCACCTAAATCAGGTTGCCTCATCAAAGATTCCCCAATGAGCACCGCCTGCGCCCCCGCCTGCTGTACAAACTGAATATCCGCCGAGTCAAATAGACCTGACTCACTGACAACGAGCACATCACGAGACTGCAATATGGCTTGCCGCTGGCTGATCAACGTTTGGGTGGTCGCTAAATCAGTCGTAAAGTCTTCCAAATTACGATTGTTAATGCCAATTAACTGTACCTCTTCAATCGCCAGCACTCGATCTAGTTCTTCTAGGGTATGGACTTCCACCAAGGCACTCATGCCCAATGCTTTAGCAATCCGTACAAAGTAGCGCAAATCTTCATCAGAAAGAACAGCCGCAATGAGCAAAATCGCATCCGCCCCACTTACGCGAGCCAAATAAATCTGGTACGGATAAATCAGAAAATCCTTACACAACAGCGGCACCGCTACCGCCGCTCGAATGGCTGCAAGATAGGCAAAATCGCCCTGAAAAAAGGTTTTATCCGTCAACACAGACAAACAAGCTGCCCCAGCCGAGGCATACGCCTGAGCAATTTCAACAGGTTGAAAGTCTGGGCGAATGACCCCTTTGCTCGGAGAAGCTTTTTTCACTTCAGCAATCAGGGCTGGCTGAGTCTTACTTTGGCGCAAAGCTGCTATAAAGTTGCGTGGTGGCGCAGTTGCCAGCACCCGCCGCTGCAGATCAGCCAAAGAAAGCTGTTCGCGCATTTGGCTAACTTCTGTTTCTTTGTGCCAGATGATTTTTTCTAAAATGTTGCGCGGTTCAGCTTCAGGGACACGCACCTGGTAGCTCAAATTTTGTACTTTAACGGATGGATTAGGTGGGCGTCTGCGGATCTTCATGGCACCTGTTTAACGAGCAAAAAACTAGTGGGCAACTTCTGCCCGCTTGAAGGCTTCATCTAAAACCTCTGATAGCGTTGGGTGAGTGTGTACCATAAAGGACAAATCTGCAACAGAGGTTTTTTGAGCGATCGCATTAGCGGCTTCTTGGATCAAATCAGAGGCGTGCAGCCCAATAATATGCGCCCCCAAAATTTCCCCTGTATCTTTGCGATAAATTACCTTGGCTAACCCTTCGACTTCGCCTTCAGCCAGTGCTTTAGAGTTGCCCTTAAAGTAAGTGCGTACCGCACCGACCTGAAAACCCTGCTGTTCTGCCAGTTCTTTGGCGGCAGGCTCTGTTAGCCCCACAAAGCTGACCTCCGGATGGGTAAACGCCGCCGCTGGAATGCTGAGATAGTTGACTTCACGCGGGCGATCGCAAATATTTTCTACCGCTACAACCCCTTGGGCTGAAGCCGCATGAGCCAGCATCATCTTGCCCATCGCATCACCAATAGCCCAGAGGTGGGGAACGGGTTCTCCGTTCCTCAACACAGCCAAATACGCATCCGTAGGAATAAAGCCACGCCGATCTAGCTCAACGCCAACACTCTCAAGACCCAAGTTTTGAGTCGCCGGAATGCGCCCCGTAGCTACCAAGCAAGCGTCTACCTCTAAAACTTCGCTGACTTCCTTAGTTTTCGGATCAGCCAGTTCAATCACAACGGGCGAACCCGGTTTAACCGTTTTGGCGATCGCCCCAACCTTGGTTTCAATATCACGAGGATTGATTAAAACTCGCTGCGCAATTTTGGCAATGTCGGGATCAAACGTTGGCATCAGGCGATCGAGCGCTTCGATTAGCGTCACCTCTGAACCCAAAGCCGTATAAATATCAGAAAATTCTAGGCCAATATACCCACTGCCAATAATTGCAATCCATTGGGGAAGCCAGTCTAGCTTCAGAGCCTCATCACTGGTAAAAACAGTTTTACCGTCTAGCTCAATTCCAGGCGGCACAAAAGGCACCGATCCCGTCGATAGCAGAACATCTTTTGCCGTCAACATCTGGCTACCGGAGGCGGTTTCAACCACTACCTTTTGCTCGCCTGCTAGCTTGCCCCAGCCTTTGATCACGTCAATTCCTAAGCGAGTCAGGCTATTACTCATATCGCCTTGAATCTTACTCACCAGGTCTTTAGCATGATCTGCGATCGCCTGCCGCTCAAACGAAACATCTCCTACCTGAATGCCCAAAGACTTGAGGTGGTGAGTGTTGCGCAGTTCTCTCACTCGGCCAGAAGCTGCCAGAAGCGCCTTTGAAGGAATACAGCCACGATTAACACAGGTGCCGCCAATATCACCTGCTTCAACAATGGCAGTCTTAAGGCCGCACTTAACGGCATGAAGGGCAGCACCATGTCCACCAACGCCAGCCCCAATAATCACTAAGTCGTAATCGAACGCCTGACTCACGTCCCTCTCCTGCATCCAATGGGTCTAAAACGAAACGCTTGCTAACATCTTAAGAACGTTAGCAATACCATAGACATCGTTACACAAAATTACGCCCTTCATGCTCACACATAAAGATCCACGGCTCAGGCGGTACAAGGTTCAATGCGATTCGGCGGTCAGTTTTGGGCACCTTCTAAAGAATTCAGACCCAGTCTGAGGCAATTTCTGCTTTTGTGCGGTTGCTACTTGCCCCAAACGGTAAGTTGAATATCAATTGAGGCATCCTGAATAGGTGTCTTGAAATTATCGAGAGATTTCCCATTGGATTCTGGAGCGGATTGTATGCAAGACCCTCTTCAAGACCATCGTCAGCACGCCGCAAAAGAGTTTAGGCAGGCACTAGCGGCATTAGAAGCTTTTCTCAACACAACCGTTGAAGAGCAACAAACGCTCACTCAGCCATCAAATTCCGCCCAGGCCAAAACGCCTAACCATCCCATAGACTTGGCTGCTTTAGAAGAAGCGGCGGCTGATATTGAGCGCTATATGAAAAGTCGCAATGGGGAACCCCCTGAGCAGAGCTGATTTTTTCTGAGTCATCTCACAGGGAGATTGCCCTGTTCCCAAACACCCCCATCATTGAGGAGCAGGCTGCCCCAAACGCAACAGGCTACCCGCTTTGTCGCTGTCGCTGTGCTTCAAATAAAATAACAGCGGCTGCGATCGCAACGTTGAGAGACTCTACCCCGGGTTGAATGGGAATTTTAATCACATCAGTAGCAAGGTTAGCCATCTGAGGGGACAGTCCACCCCCTTCGTTACCCAGCAGTAAAACCGTAGGCAAGCGCAAATCGCAGTTCCAATAATTTTGCTGAGCGTCAGCCGCCGTCGCCAAGACCTGTATACCTGATTGTTGCCACTGGCTCATTTGCTGAGACAAGTCAGAGCTAATTTGCATCGGCAGCTTGAACCATTGCCCCGCTGTCGATCGCAAAACCTTAGGATGAGCCAAATCTACACTGTCTTCACTCAGCCACAAACCATCAACGTTGGCAGCCGCCGCCGTGCGAATGATCGATCCCAAATTGCCAGGATCTTGAATAGTTTCTAAAACTAGACCCAAATCGGGGTTCGCTGGACAGGGCTTAACGGCTCCCTGTCTGGCTGTAGCAATGACGCCATCCGGATTAACAGTCGTGGCGATCGACTTCAAAACATCTGGGGTTACCGCTTCAGCACGCTGTGCTTGAGCGACAGCCTGCTGCCAAAGCTGAGGGTACCGGGCCTGCCATTGCGGTGTATAGCAAACGACTTCGATGGGATAGTTTACAGAGCAAGCAACTTCTAAAAGGTGAGTCCCTTCAAGCAAAAATCTTTGCTGCGATCGCCGCTCTTTAGCCTGACTCAGCTTACGAATTTGCTTAATCAGTGGATTTTGCAGGCTAGTCAACATGAACCTAAAAGTTAAAAACAGAGGTATAAACCTGAAAAATGGCAAAAATTGGCTTATTCGCTAAAAACGTATAGATATTAAATATTTTGTTGAAAAATGTAAGCAATCATAAGACAATCTGACCGGATCATGCTTATTTCTGTGCTCACAAACAGCCATAACAACCGCTCAAACTTGGCATACAAACAACGGCCACTGGGCTAAATCGCGCATTGACTCAGCCAATAGTGCCAGCCTAAAGCGGGCGGTTAAATTGCAAGAAAAGCTTGTGTTATGCGGAACCCGGGACTTGAACCCGGAAGTTCTTAAGAACACTAGAACCTGAATCTAGCGCGTCTACCAATTCCGCCAGTTCCGCACTGGGCGCAGCTATCACTGCGGTTCACCATCATCCAGCAAATTAGGGACATTCGTCAACCCATTTAAGCCTGAAAATAATCTATTTTTTTGTTGCCAATCCTTGACCACTCCTCGATCTGACAAAATGCGGATATATCCTCTGGATGAGTTTCGGGTAGAATCTAACCGAAATTACTGCGCTACACATTTGGAGGATACTCCCATTACTTCCCCCATGATTACCCCTAACTCATCTGCCCCCGATGGCGCAAATAGCGTCCTCGAAATCTGGGGCAGGCATTCGCTGAGTGGACAAGTCCAGATTAGCGGTGCCAAAAACTCAGCTTTGGTGGTGATGGCAGGTGCTTTGCTCTGCTCCCAAGACTGCCGTATTCGCAACATTCCCTCTTTGGTAGATGTGGCTCGTATGGGTGAAGTCCTTCTGGCGCTAGGCGTCAAAGTGGAGCACAGTAACGATACCCTGACCATCGACTCAACCCATCTCAGCCATTCTCGCGCTCCTTACGAGCTTGTCAGCCAACTGAGAGCCAGCTTTTTCGTCATTGGCCCACTACTGGCGCGCTTGGGCGTTGCCCGCGTACCGCTACCAGGCGGATGTGCAATTGGCGCTCGCCCTGTTGATCTACATGTCCGCGGTCTGCGAGCCATGGGCGCTGAGGTTCATATTGACCACGGAACTGTTCATGCCTGCGTACGTGGCAGTCGCGGACGCTTACAAGGCGCTCGCATTTATCTGGATTATCCCAGCGTAGGCGCGACTGAAACACTCATGATGGCAGCGACCCTAGCTGATGGTGAAACCATTATCGAAAATGCTGCTCAAGAACCCGAAGTGGTTGATCTGGCTAACTTCTGTCGCGCCATGGGGGCACGCATTCGAGGGGCAGGCACCAATACCATTACGATTTCTGGTGTGCCCAGCTTGCACTCCACCGACTACAGCATTATTCCTGACCGGATTGAAGCGGGAACTTTCCTAATTGCAGCCGCGATTACTGGCTCTGAAATTACGCTTTCCCCCGTCATTCCAGATCATCTAACCGCTGTGATTGCAAAATTACGTGAAGCTGGCGCTGAGATTATCCCAGAAGTCCACAATCGCCTGCGGATTAAAGCGGGGCCGCAAATTTTGGCTACCGATACCCAAACCCGTCCCTTCCCTGGCTTTCCTACCGACATGCAAGCCCAGTTTATGGCCTTGATGACGTTGAGCAACGGCAATAGCATGATCACGGAGACGGTGTTTGAAAACCGTTTGCGCCATGTGGGAGAACTGGTTCGAATGGGGGCAGACATTCGGATGAAAGGAAACTGCGCTATTGTTCGCGGGGTTCCTTGTCTAGCAGGGGCACCCGTAACGGCGACTGATTTGCGGGCTTCTGCGGCGCTAGTCATTGCTGGCTTAGCAGCAGAAGGCAAAACCCAAATTCAAGGACTTCAGCACCTAGATCGCGGCTACGACAACTTGGAGCACAAGTTGCAGCAGTTAGGAGCTAAACTGCAACGCATCCAGGCAGAAACTACAGACGAGGTCGCTCAACCTGCTGAAGCCACAGTTACGACAGCCGCAGGAGAATAAGATTTGGCTATCTCCTCCCTACGCTGACCAACAGCCTCGCTATACTGACAGAAAGGGCGCTGGTTGTCAGAACCAAGCCATAAAACTTACCACCCGTTACGCGGCATGGATATTTCTAAAACGTTGCTAGTGGGTCTGAAAGCAGATCACTTTCGCCATCCTCTAGATTTGAAAGCGACTCAGGCACTCAAGCAGCTACCTGGGTTAGATATTCTGGTGCGTAACCTGGTAAGTCCCATAGCCGAGCAATTTTTCTATTTAGAAAATATTGCTTCTAGTGTTTTGGTCAGCGATCGCCAATTGCCTCACTTGCACAAGCTTTTACAAGAAGCTTGCCGAATTTTAGATCTCGAATCTCCCCAGCTCTATATTCGCCAACATCCGGTGCCCAATGCCTATACGTTTGCCATGAGGGGTAAGCAGCCCTTCATTGTCATTCATACAGCTTTAATTGAGCTACTGACACCCTCAGAGATTCAAGCCGTCATTGCTCATGAGCTAGGGCACTTAAAGTGCGATCACAGCGTTTACCTCACCCTTGCCAATTTAATTGCGTTGGCAGCGAGTCAACTGCCCATGGGAGCTGTGCTGGTACAAAACTTCCAGTCGCAAATTTTAGAATGGGTGCGTTGCGCCGAGTTTACCTGCGATCGGGCAGCTTTATTAGTGACTCAAGATGCTAAAGTGGTGGCTTCACTTTTAATGAAGCTTTCTGGTGGATCTCCTTCCTTAGCTCCGCAGCTCAATCTAGAAGCTTTCTTAGAACAGGCTCGCTCCTATGATGCCATTAGCAATTCTCAAATTGGCGAAATGCTGAAGCAGGTTCGCACAAGTGAGATGACCCATCCGGTTCCTGTGCTCCGGGCTAGAGAAATTGATCAGTGGGCCAGCAGTCGTGATTATCAACAACTTTTACATCGCGGCTCAATTCAGTATAATAGTGAAGCTAATCCCAAGGGCGGATGGCGAAATTGGTAGACGCACCACACTCAAAATGTGGCGACTTCGGTCATGAGAGTTCGAGTCTCTCTCCGCCCATGCTTACGCTAAAACAAAGCCTAAAGACAAAGTTGAGGACAACGGTTGATGGCACAGCAGCTCAAACGGTGGGAAAGTCCTCGCCACCGAGGACGCAACGATAAAGGTAGAGGCGGTTCAGCCCGCTTGCGCCAGCAGCTTAAGCAAAGGCAGCTATGGCGCAAGCGACTTAAAAAGTCGACTTCATCCGATGAAATACCGAAAAAGAGAGAAGCTAGCTTCTCTCTTTTTTTATGCATTTTTTCGGTTATCGCCAAGAGAGTTTTCCAACACAATAAGGACACCAGGGTGATCGTTTGTGAATTGATAGAGTTTTACTCAAGCAGCCTTAACTCCTACAGGGAATTTAAGCAACTGGTTCTCAGATTGGGCATCCTGTAACTAGAAAATGAAATCCTTATAGTTGGTAAATTGCTTTGAAAGAGGATGTTGTCAAACAACTATCTGTAGTTTCAGTGGTACCTACACAGCATAGGCTGACGGGAAGCCCCTATTTAATTACACTTTGCACTTATCAAAAAGAATCTCTGTTTGGCAGCTTAGCCAATGGCATGATTGAACTCAATGAGATTGGCAAAATTGCTGCCGACGAATGGATACGGGCATCTACCCGACACCGCGAAATTCAGCTAGACCAGTGGACAGTTAGACCCAGCTGTATCCAGGGTATCGTAATTGTCAATTCAGACGTGGCCTTGAGGGAAACCAACCGCTACCGCTACAGCGCTCTTTCTAAGCCTCGTTCACTCTCTTCGTTTGTAGCTGGGTTTAAAGCCGCAGCGGCTAAACGGATTAACCTTTTGCGCAATCAACCCGGTGTCCCCGTATGGGAGCGCAGCTATCAAGATCAAAGGGTACCTGACCTCGTTGCTTTGAAGCGTTTGCGCCGAACAATGGAACCCACTTCTTTTTCACCAAACTGGCCAGCGTGAACCCGCTTGCGGCTTCATAACAGCAACGACGCAACGTGATGACTCGACGCTTCCTTGCTGATGTGATCTCACCCTTCTCGAACGAGTGAGTGGCTGAGAGACAATCTAAATATTTGAAATACTGAACTTTTGTATCCTAAAAGCCATTGTATCGGGCAATAAAAAGCTTTAAGTTGATTACGCCACAGCTAGCTACTCATGCCTGCTCAATCTTATGGCCGCACAAGTTCATACCATTGGTCATCCGCTGATTCAGCATAAGCTCACCCTAATGCGACGAGCTGAAACCAGCACAGCTAAGTTTCGCGCCTTGCTCAGAGAAATCAGCATGCTGCTGGCTTATGAAGTCACCCGTGATCTGCCTCTAAAAACTGAGATTATTCAAACGCCTCTGACTCATATGGAGGCTCCTATCCTGGCACCTGAAAAAAAAATGGTGATCATTTCCATCATGCGGGCGGGGCAAGGAATCTTAGACGGTATTTTGGAACTCATTCCGTCGGCACGGGTTGGTCATATTGGCTTGTACCGCGATCCGCGATCGCATGTAGTTGTCGAGTATTACTTTAAAGTGCCACACGACATTACCGAACGAGATGTGCTGTTAGTCGATCCGATGATTGCTACGGGCAACACGGCTGTAGCGGCTGTTAACCGACTTAAGCAAATTCAGCCACGCTCAATTCGGTTTGTTTGTTTGTTGGCAGCCTCTGAAGGAATCGAGCAGCTACATGCAGAACATCCGGATGTACCGCTCTATACAGCAGCCATTGATGACAAGCTAGACGAGCATGGCTATATTCTGCCGGGGATGGGAGATGCAGGCGATCGCTTGTTTGGGACTCGTTGAGCGATCGGCCAAACTGGGCAGTCCACCCACAGCTTGAACCTGCAGCCTGCAAAATTAGCGCTCCTTAGACAGCCTTTTAGAACAAAAGTAGGGTAACCTTTACGCCAACCTCGCCAAAAAGTTCGGATTAGACCACCTGAAGCGATCGCGGGAACTGTTTTATAGTGAAGCTATCAAGAAACTTTTCTAAAAACTGAGCAAATTCATGGCTTTATTTGGACTTGGCAAAAAGACGGCAATGCCTGCAGCTGAGGAAGCCTTACCAGGGCGTGAGCAGGCCATGTCGGTACCGGAAAAGCACTTTGTCAACGGCAATCGCCTGACCCCACCTTTTCCAGATGGCCTGAAAACTGCCTTGTTTGGCATGGGTTGCTTTTGGGGAGCTGAGCGCAAATTTTGGCAATTAGAAGGCGTTTACTCAACAGCAGTCGGCTATGCCGCTGGTCACACACCCAATCCAACTTACCGAGAAGTTTGTAGCGGCATGACAGGCCACAATGAAGTGGTCAAGGTGGTTTACGACCCTAACCAGGTTAGCTACGAACAGTTGTTAAAAGTTTTCTGGGAAAACCACAATCCCACCCAAGGAATGCGACAGGGCAACGATGTAGGTACTCAGTACCGCTCAGGCATTTATGTTTATTCTGAAGAGCAGCGTCAGTTAGCGGAAGCTTCTCGCACTGCCTATCAACAAGCGCTGCAGCAATCGGGCTTTGGCGAAATCACCACTGAGATTTTGGCTGCTCCTGAGTTTTACTATGCCGAAGACTACCATCAGCAGTATTTGGCCAAAAATCCAGGCGGCTATTGTGGCTTAGGGGGCACTAACGTGTCGTGTCCAATTGGGCTTGAAGTCGGCGCTGAATAGATCTGTAAACGTCTATAAGCCTTAATTAAAAACGCTGGTTGCTAGTCTCTGCTGGCAACCAGCGCTTTGCTTTTAAAAAGTAGCTATAGCTAAAAGACAGAAGACGGAGGGTAGAATGGCAGGCTTGCTGGCAATAGCTTTTAGCGATTTAAGTGTCTCAGCCCAGGCGACGACAGCGAGATAAAACTGCTCCCCTTTCCTGAAACCTGTGGTTGCGGCTTGAAGCTAATACCAGAGAAACGGTGGCTAATGAGATAGCAGGTCAAAATGAGAATTTGACTAAGAATTGCTGTTGACTTGTATAGTTTAGCGATCGCCAGTGAATATTTTCGCTTTCCTCGGCAATGGCAAAGTCAAAAGGTACGCTGAGGAGGTCATCTATTATCTAGGGCGCATCTTCATAGACAAGCCGTTATTTATCACTGTCGCTACGGCGCAGGAGAAGTTTTATGAAACCCGCTGCTTCGGAAAATCAGTCTTTAGCCACCCGCATCTTTGGCGAATCTGCCTTCGTCACCATTGGGTTTATTCTGCTGATTGTGCTGCTAGGTTAAAGATGAACGTAGGCTAAACGCTCGAAGGGCGAAAGCCTTTACAAAAGTCACACCTTTTCTGAGCATAGAAAAGGTTTAGAAATTACGTTAGGAGCTGGTATCTGTGGAACGCACATTTTTGATGGTTAAGCCCGATGGAGTTCAGCGGGGGCTAGTGGGTGAGATTATCCGTCGCTATGAAGCGAAAGGATTTACCCTGGTAGGGCTAAAACTGATGCAGGTTTCGCGGGAGCTAGCTGAAAAGCACTACGATGTTCACCGCGAAAAGCCTTTCTTCGGTGGTCTGGTAGATTTCATTACCTCTGGCCCGGTTGTGGCTATGGTTTGGGAAGGTGAAGGGGTTGTCGCTTCAGCTCGGAAGCTGATTGGGGCGACTAATCCGCTATCGGCAGAACCGGGTACCATTCGAGGCGACTATGGGGTGACCATTGGTCGCAATATCATTCACGGTTCTGACGCGGTTGAAACCGCTCGTTCAGAAATTGCTTTGTGGTTTGGTGATAACGAGCTAGCAGCCTGGGAACCCAGCATGAAAGGTTGGCTCTACGAATAAGGGCTGCCTTTTTCTAGTCATGGGGGTCTAAAGCTAGACCCATGAGCTAAATCGTGCGGGCAGGGCGAACTTGGGTTCGCCCCTACAGCCGTTACAGTTGCTTTCTGGTTTTATCACTACGGACTTACATAGAGGCGTCGTCTTTAGCCAGCGGAGCCACCATTTCGACTTCAGCCTTTTCTGATTGCCCTAAATCTGCGCTTTTTGAGCTATGGGTGGTTTGGCCGTTTTGCGCAGCGCTATGCGTTGATTCCAAAACAGGTTCGCGATCGCTGGCAGTTAGCTGTTGTTGCGCTTCAGACTCAAGCGTAGGCCGCTTTTTGGAAAAGCCCCAGGCAAAGAGGGCGGCAATCAGACTCACCATCAGCCATTCGGGGGGAACCCAATTTTCATTCACCACTCGAATCAGCAGGCGAATACCCACCAGCGCCACTGTGGCAAAGCCAGCATCTTCTAAGTGAACATAAACTTCTAGCCAGCCGATAAACAACTCAGCCATAAATCGCAGGGTAATTACCCCAATTGCCCCGCCTAGCAGCACCAGCCAAATTTCTTGTGAAAGGGCGATCGCCGTAGTGACGCTGTCTAAAGAAAACGCTAAATCAGTGAGGGCGATCAGGGGCACTGCTTGCCACACTGTTTGAAAGCGAGGCCCGTGGTGGTGGGCGTCGTCGTCTTCGTCGGAGGTGAAGTACTGGTAGACCAGCCACAGCAGGTAAACAGCGCCTAAAACCTCAAACTGCCAAAATTGCAAGACCCATCCTGCCGTTAGAATAAGGCAGACGCGCAAAAGAAAAGCAACCACCAGCCCTACATTGAGCGCCCGACGTTCCATGTCTTTAGAAGCCAGACCCTGAGCGATCGCTGCTAAGGCAATAGCATTGTCAGCAGACAACACCGCTTCTAACGCAATCAGTACGGGGAGCAAGAGCAGTGTATCGACGCCGACGTTAGGAGAAAATTCTAGGAGACGATCTAGGGGCATTCAAAACGGATGGGTTAGGTGGACTAAATAAGGCTAGAAGCAGGCGCAGCTAAAGCGTTTGAAAGCGCAGGGTCACTTGATCTTAGCGCTCGATCCTTCATATAGATAACCTGAATGGGTTATTTGCTATACAGTTTAGTGACTTCTGAGTGACCTGGTGATTCATTCTTTGATTCAGCAATTCCGCGATCGCTATCCTATGGGTAGCCTAACAGCAGATCTGCTTATGCTGCATGATGGGCAATACATCGTTAGAGCGATCGTGCAGCTAGAGCAAGGTACGGTAGCCACTGGCATGGCCGCAAGTTCGGACTTGGCTCAAGCAGAAGATTTAGCCAAAAGCCGAGCCTTGCAGTCTTTAGGTTTAGCGGCAAAGGCTGAGGTGAATGTCGCCTCCCCTTTAGCCGCCGCCGATGAGCCGCCAGCCTCTTTACCTGTAACGAAAAAACTTGCCGCCACCTTGGGTAAAGCCACGGTTCAAAGCGGCTTATCTCAAACGGAGTTGCCCACGGTGACCTCGTTACCCCTGCCAGACGAGTTGCCCCACCCCCAGGTGGATCCCATACCAATGTCGGTCGCCACTTTTCAGCCTGACTTGCCTGCTAGCTCACCGCTGCCTTCTTCTACCCCTCACTCAGCGCCCCCTGAGGCCAGTTTGTCATCCGTGGCAACAGGGCCAGTGGATCTTTCTGATATTTTGGCGCAAACCGATGTTGAACTGCGGCGATTGGGCTGGTCAGTCCAGCAGGGGCGAGAATTTTTGGAGCAAACCTACAACAAGCGATCGCGCCATGACTTGAGCGACGAGGAACTGCTAGAGTTTTTGCTTTACTTAGAAGGCCAGCCTTCCCCTACAGAACCTGAGGGGTAAGGGCTAGAGTGGATAAAGGTCAGGCTGAGGACGAGAAGGGCGATCGCTGTGGCTACTAACAAGCGATCGTCACTGGCGCAACCGCAATCTAGTCAGTTTCATGGCAAAATTTAGGACTGTAAAGAATCTGTAATGAAAGTTGCAGGCTCTAGGGTGCTGATGCTTGAAAAAAGGTGAAGAGACTACAGTATGGGAACTCCCCTGTTAAAACTGGTAGCCACGTTAGCGCGTTGGCAAGCTAGGTCTTTTGTCGCTAAGCTGCCACGTTCCACCACGATTCAGGCTAACTTTCTCAAATCGCTTTTGCAGGTGCAGCAGGCAACCGTGCTAGGGCAGGAACTAAAGCTAGCCCACATCACAACGCTAGACCAATTTCGCCAAACCGTCCCCATCTGGCCCTATAGCGCCTATCATCCTTACTTTGAACGAGCCGCCGCAGGTGAGCAAAACGTGGTTGCCCCAGAACCGCTGCTTCACATCAATTTGAGTAGTGGCTCAACCGGAAACCAAAAGCTCATTCCCATTACGCGGCGATCGCAGCAAAACCGAGCCTATGCCAATCAGGTTGCAATGGGGTTCGCTTTTACCCAAGCTCAGCAGCGGGGATTGAACCTGGGCAAAATGCTCCTAACCCATTCTGCTCAATCTCTAGGCCAGACCAGTGGCGGCATTCCTTACGGCCATGTCAGCAGCAACCAACTGCGATCGACCCCCGGCTGGCTCTATCAGCAGCTCTTTGCTCAGCCTCGAACGGCTCAGCTCATCAGCGATACGTTAGCTCGTCACTATGTTTGCTTACTTTTTGCCTTGAGCGATGCCAACCTGGCGGTAATAGGCGCTACTTTTCCACTGGTGGCGCTTCAGCTTTGTACCTATTTAGAAACCTATGGGGCATCGCTGATTGAGGATTTAGCCAGCGGTGAAATTGCTGACTGGATTAAGCTCGAACCCGAATTTCGCGCTAGCTTGGCTCAGCAGTTGAGACCCCAGCGCGATCGCGCTCGCCAATTAGCTCAGCTTTTAAAAACAGCAGGACGTTTGCTGCCACAGCAGGTTTGGCCGCATCTAGCCTTTATGGTGACAGCGCGGGGTGGCCCTTCTAGCTTTTACTTTGAACGCTTTGATGAATACTTTGGGGATTTGCCGATTTTTGGCGGGACTTTTGCCGCTTCAGAAGCGGTGTTTGGTTCTCACTGGAATTTCAACACGGATGGCACCTTACTGGCGATCGCTAGCAACTTTTTTGAATTTGTAGCACCCGATCAGTGGACGGCTACCTATCCGCAGACGTTGTTGCCCCACGAAGTAAAAATTGGAGAGTTTTACCGCATTTTGGTGACCAATTATTCTGGCTTCTATCGCTATGACATTGGGGATGTGGTAGAAGTCACGGGGATGCGGGCTGGCGTGCCGTTGATTGCCTTTCGTTATCGCCAGGGCGGTACCCTATCAGCCATTTCTGAAAAAACAACGGAATATCATGCGGTGCAAGTGCTGACGGTGCTTAAACAACATCACGCGCTAGCAATTGAAGATTTTTGTATTACGCTGTCGGAAAACTGGGTAGATCCCTATTACGTGCTGAATCTAGAGCTAACCCCGAACGCGCCTGTGCCGCCCTTGCCAGCCGTACTAGCCGACTTCGATCGCCAACTGCAAGCGGCTAACCAGTCTTATGCACTCAAACGACAAAAAAATGACATTTTGCCCCCCCGGCTAAACCTGCTTGACAGCGGCAGTTTTGCCACCCTCCGCCAGCATCGCCTCAAGCCGGGAACCCCTGATACGGCTCAGGTGAAACTACCCCATATCAGCAGCGATCGCACGCTACTAGCCGAGGTTAAAATTCAGCAGCAAGTCAGCTTCTCGTCTCAATCACCCATCGGTCGAAGCAGCCTCTAAAGGCAGTTTTTCGTTAAACTATGACCTGCGCGGAACCTGCTGATATCAATTCTCAATTTTGGATTTTCGCTTTTGAATTGAACAGTCTTTGCTCTGCATACGTTTCGGTATTCTCATCTGTACCTTTCTTTTGAAGAATCGGTATAAACCCAGCGTAGTGATAGCAACACCTTCTGCCAGCCCTAACCTGAAAAGCCAACAGAAGCCCGTTGGTTATTTGAATGACGCCCCCTCAGCGATCGCCAGAATTTTTTCAGCCGCCGTTGCCGAAACAGGCATCACCGACAGCCGATTTCCCCGCTTCACGACCAGCAGTTCTTCTGGGCTAAAGGTAGCCTTGAGCGTATTTAGGGCAATGTAGTGGGCAAAAGTTTTGAGATAACCGACCTTCACCGTCTGCCAGCGAGGATTTTCCGGCGTTGATTGCTCATCATAGTAGGGGCTATGGCGATCAAACTGGCTGGGATCATCTAGGTTAGCCTGCACAATTTCCATCAGCCCTGCAATGCCCGGTGGCTGAGTGTTGGAGTGATAAAAAAAGGCGCGATCGCCGACTTGCATCTGCCGCAAAAAGTTACGAGCCTGGTAATTGCGTACGCCATCCCAAATCTCAATTTGTTCGCGCTCTAAATCCGCGATGCTGTAGACATCCGGTTCAGACTTCATCAACCAGTAGTTCATCGGTGCTTAGCGTCTTCAAAAGGTGGGCTTGAGCCTCGGTAGACGGCTGTAAGGTTGCCTGTCGTCCTTGGGCGGTATAAGTCAAATCAATGGTTAGCGGCTGCTCCGGCCCATAATTTAGCTTGTCTGACCACTCGATCGCCACAATTCCGGGGGCGACTTCGGTAGCATCCCAGTAAGTTTCTAGATAAAGGGCATCTATACTAGCTGCCTCTAGCCGATAAAGGTCGATATGGTAAAGCGGCAATCGCCCGCTTGCGTACTCATTGATTAAAGTAAAAGTTGGGCTGTCTATCGTTTCTGAAATGCCCAATCCTTGCCCAATTCCTTGAACTAGCGTCGTTTTGCCGCTGCCTAAATTACCTCGCAACAGCAGAACGGTGCCAGCAGGTAGCGATCGCCCCAACCAGTACCCTAGCTTGGCAGTCGCCACCGCAGTCGCTAACCTTAACTCCACCCCTTGCCATGCCATCGCCTGTTTTAACTCAAATTTTCTACCCAAATTTATTTATAGCTAAAGGTAGCTAAAGGCTAAAGGTAGCTGAAGGCTAAAAGCTAAAGGCAGCGGGCAGAATCAAAGGCTTTGCTGTCAGCGGCTTGCAGCGATTGAAGTGTCTCAACGCTTCTGGCTACTGCCATAGCCCTCTTTTATCATTCCAAGAATTTTGAACATATTTGCGTCGTTTCAACCCACGAAGCAATCAGGCTTTAATCCCGGCTTGATAGAAGAGGACTATCAGTAAAGACCAGTTAAAAGCAGTCTCTTTGCAAGTCCTATCAACCCGTTTGCTCGCTTGATCGACGCTTCACAGCCACTCTTGAAAACCCCTCCCCCATTTTCCCCTTTCGACATACCCTAATGACATGATTATTACGGTTGCCAGCTTCAAAGGCGGCGTTGGTAAAACAACGACGGCAATTCATCTGGCTGCTTTCTTTCAGGGGCAGGCAGAAACCTTGCTCATTGACGCCGATCCCAATCGATCGGCCTTAAACTGGGCCAGCCGTGGCGAGTTACCCTTTAAAGTCGTAGATGAGTGGCAGGCTGGTCAGGATGATCATGCTTACGGCCATGTGATTATTGACACCCCGGCTCGCCCCGTTGCCAATGACTTAGCGGCTCTGGCGACAAGCTGCGATCTGCTGATTTTGCCAACAACGCCTGATATTTTGGCTTTAGATGCGCTGGTTCTGACGGTTGCGTATCTTAACAAAATTCAAATGCGGGGTTATCGGATTTTGCTGACGGCCATTCCGCCCAAGCCTAGCAAAGCCGGAGCAGAAGTAAGAGCAATGCTGCGAGAGGTGAATTTGCCTGTTTTAGCCGCAGGCATTCGCCGCACCGCCGCGTTTCAAAAAGCTGCCTTGGCTGGGGTGCCTATTTATGCCATTAAAGATCCCAGAGCTGAGCTAGGCTGGCAAGATTACGAAGCGGCAGGCCAAGAAATTTTGCGAGACTTCAGCCAAACTCCCTCTCTCGACAATGGCACCTTACCCGATTTCTAGGTAAGGTCTGTGAAAGTTTTACATAGGTGACAATATAGCAGGGGCTAGATACCGATTAGCCCAACTGACCGATGTAGGATTGGTAACAGCAAAGATTTCAGCCGACTCATGGTAGACACTGCTTCTCGCTTTGCTCCCAAAGCGCTTGACCTGACGGACTTCTCTCCGCCGCTGGATCGCGATCGCATTTTGGCCGCTATTGATGTGGGTACGAACTCTATTCATATGGTGGTGGTCAAAATTCAGCCGACGATTCCGGCTTTTACGATTATTGACAAAGAAAAAGATACGGTTCGCCTGGGTGACTTTTGTGAAAAAACTGGCAGCTTGACCGAAGCAGCCATGAAGCGAGGCATTGCTGCTTTGAAGCGGTGCAAAGCGATCGCCCAGAGCCTGCAAGCTGAAGACATTGTAGCGGTAGCCACCAGCGCCGTCCGCGAAGCCAACAACGGCTGGGAATTTATTGAGCGAGTTGAGCGAGAAGTCGGGCTGTCGATCAATTTGATTGCGGGTACCGAAGAAGCTCGCCGGATTTATCTGGGCGTTTTGTCGGGCATGGAGCTACAGGGCCAGCCCCATGCCATTATTGATATTGGCGGTGGCTCAACGGAATTGATTTTGGGCAACGGGCAACCTCACCGCTTTTTAAGCAGTTCCAAGGTTGGTGCAGTGCGCTTATCGGCGCAGTTCGTCCATAGCGATCCCATTAGCGATCAGGACTATACCTACCTCTGTGCTTATGTACGGGGCATGTTAGAGCGACCCGTCGATGAGCTAAAAACCCATCTCAAAGCCGAAGAAACCCTCAGCGCCATTGGCACCTCTGGCACTATTGAGTGCTTAGCGGCGATCGCAGCGGACGAAAAACTTGGGTTTGTCCCCGAACCTCTCAACGGCTATCAAATGTCGCTGGCAGAACTCAGGCAAATTGTCGATCGCCTGCGCCGCATGGCTTACGAAGAACGCCTATCGCTACCAGAAATTTCTGATCGGCGAGCAGAGATCATTGTAGCGGGGGCAATTATTCTGCAAGAAACCCTAACGCTGCTGGGGGTTGAGGCTATCACCATCTGCGAACGGGCACTGCGAGAAGGCGTAGTGGTCGATTGGATGTTGACCCACAGTTTGATTGAAGATCGGCTGCAATATCAAGGTTCGGTTCGGCAGCGCAGCGTCATCAAAATTGCCCACAAATATCGGGTGGATATGCCCCATAGCGAACGCGTTGCTCAGTTTGCGTTGGCACTCTTTGATCAGCTCAAAGGCAAGCTACACGCTTGGGATTTTGCCGAGCGCCAGTTACTTTGGGCTGCCGCCGTCTTACACAATAGCGGCCATTTCATTAGCCACTCTTCCCACCATAAACACTCCTATTACCTGATTCGCAATGGCGAACTGCTGGGCTATACCGAAGCAGAAATCGAAATTATTGCCAACTTAGCCCGCTACCATCGCAAGAGCTTTCCGAAGAAAAAGCATGACAACTACCGCAACTTGCCGACTAAACATGCTCGCCAAGTCGTGGAAGAACTCAGCCCCATCTTGCGTTTGGCTGTGGCGCTCGATCGCCGTCGTATCGGCGCGATCGCTGAAATGAACTGTCACTACGACGAAGAGGCCAAACAGCTCCAGCTTCAGCTCACACCCGCTAATCCTAACGACAACTGTGAAATTGAGTTATGGAATTTGGATTACAAAAAAGACAGCTTTGAAACCGAATTTGGCGTCGAGGTTGTGGCTAATCTCGCGTCTGGTTTGTAAGGCGGCTAGCGCTGGTTCTAAGCAAGGATAGTTCACGTTTTATGAGGGGCGCTTCACGAACGGCGCCGACTGTTTAGGATAGAAACAGTTGCAAAAGATACCGTGGCATGAGTAACGCGATCGCCCCAAACGACAAACCCCAAGGGGCTAATCGGCTGGTGAGGGTTTTCCAATCACCAATTGGTAAAAAGCTGATAACGGGGGTCACAGGGTTAGGGCTAGCCGTTTTTGTGCTGGTACACATGTTGGGCAATCTGCTTTTGCTAGCCAGCCCAGACGCTTACAACGCGTATGCCTACCATTTAGAGCAATGGGGGCCATTCCTCTATAGCATTGAGCTAATTTTGCTAGCGTTTGTCATCTTTCATGCCCTGCTAGGCATCCAAATTTACTGGGGCAAGCTCAAAGCCCGTCCTACAGGCTATCAAACCTATGTCTCCGCTGGATCGCCCAGCCTGCAGTCTCTCAGCTCACGGACGATGATTTTGACGGGGCTGGGGTTGGGCGTTTTTTTGGTCTTTCATCTGATGGCTTTTAAGTTTGGGCCTTACTACAGCACGGTGTTAGCGAATGGCGTGGTCGGTCGCGATCTGGCTCGTCTGGTGATCGAAAAGTTTCAAACCCCGCAATATACCTTTGGCTACAGCGCTGTCATGATCGGGCTGGGGTTGCATCTGCGCCACGGTCTTTGGAGTGCGCTGCAATCTCTAGGGGCGATGAGTGCAGCAGCAAAGCCCTTTGTCTATGGCTTGGGCACGGGGCTGGCGATCGCGATCGCGATCGGCTTTATCGGTTTGCCCTGGGCCATTTTTAGCGGTTGGGTGGGTTAGCTTTGCCCCATAGAAGCAGGGTTTATTGGCTTGGCTCAGGGCGATCGCGTCCAGTCTTTTAATTCCGCAGTCTTGTATTTGTTTCTTCTAAAAATTCATGCTTGATCCGCGCGTTCCCGATGGCCCCCTCAAAGACAAATGGGACAGCTTTAAAGCGCATTGCCATCTGGTTAACCCCAACAACAAACGCAAACACACCCTTTTAGTCGTGGGAACTGGGCTAGCTGGCGCTTCAGCCGCTGCCACCCTGGCAGAACTGGGCTACCAGGTCAAAAGCTTTTGTATCCAAGACTCTCCTCGTCGCGCCCACAGCATCGCTGCTCAGGGCGGTATCAACGCCACCAAAAACTACCCAAACGATGGCGACTCGGTTTGGCGGTTGTTCTACGACACGATTAAAGGCGGCGACTATCGCTCACGCGAGGCCAACGTTTACCGTCTTGCCCAAATCAGCAACCAAATCATCGATCAGTGCGTTGCCCAAGGAGTGCCTTTTGCGCGGGAATATGGCGGCCTACTGGCCAATCGCTCCTTTGGCGGGGCACAGGTATCCCGTACGTTTTATGCCCGTGGGCAAACCGGGCAGCAGCTTTTGTTGGGAGCCTACAGCGCTTTGATGCGGATGGTGGCGGCAGGGCGGGTTGAGATTTTGGCTCGCCGAGAAATGTTGGATCTGGTGGTGGTCAACGGTCAGGCGCGCGGTATCGTAGTGCGCAATCTGCTGACCGGGGAGTTTGAGCGTTATGCCGGGGATGCGGTGCTGCTGTGTACGGGCGGCTACGGCAATGTGTTTTATCTCTCCACCAATGCCAAAAATTCAAACGTCACGGCAGCTTGGCGGTGTTATAAGCGGGGAGCCTTGTTTGCCAACCCTTGCTATACCCAAATTCACCCCACCTGTATTCCTGTTTCAGGCAGCTACCAGTCAAAACTGACGCTGATGAGCGAGGGGCTGCGCAACGATGGTCGCGTATGGGTACCCAAAGACCCAAACGATGCCAGATCGCCCAATCAAATTCCTGAGGGCGATCGCGACTATTATCTAGAGCGCAAATACCCCAGTTTTGGCAACCTGGTGCCGCGCGATGTCGCTTCGCGTAATGCCAAGCAAGTTACCGATGCAGGTCGTGGAGTAGGCGAGACGGGACTGTCCGTCTATCTAGACTTTCGCGATGCGATCGCCCGATTAGGCAAAGGCGCGATCGCTGAGCGCTACGGCAACCTGTTTGAAATGTACCAGCGGATTACGGGCGAAGATCCCTACGAAGTACCCATGCGGATCTATCCGGCAGTCCACTACACCATGGGCGGACTTTGGGTAGACTATCACCTTATGAGTACGGTGCCAGGGCTGTTTGTCTTAGGAGAAGCCAACTTTTCCGATCATGGAGCCAATCGACTAGGGGCCAGTGCGCTTATGCAGGGCTTGGCCGATGGCTATTTTGTTATTCCCTACACTCTGAGCGACTATCTGGCTCAGGCTGAACTGCCCCCCGTTGAGGTAAGCGATCCGGCCTTTGCCGCCGCCGCTGCCACAGCCCGCAGCCAAACGTTGAAGCTCCTCAGCATAGGGGGAGACAAAACCGTCATGGCGTTTCATCGAGAACTGGGTAAGCTGGTTTGGGATCATGTCGGCATGTCACGCGATCGCAGCGGGTTAGAACAAGCGATCGCCGCCATTGCTGCCCTGCGAAACGAGTTTTGGCAAAATCTGCGCGTTCCGGGGGAAGCCAATACGCTAAATAAAAACCTGGAGTTTGCCGGACGGGTTGCCGACTTTATAGAACTTGGCGAACTCATGGCTCGTGATGCTTTGCAGCGAGAAGAGTCCTGCGGCGGACACTTCCGCACAGAGTATCAAACCTCAGAAGGCGAAGCTTTGAGAAACGATACTCAATTCTCTTTTGTGGCAGCTTGGCAGTACCAAGGCGACGAGCAGCCCCCCATCCAACACAAAGAGCCACTCGCTTTTGAAAATGTGCATCTGACGCAGCGCAGCTATAAGTGAATTCTCAAGTTCGTTATCTAACGCCTGATTCGCCTACATTCGCTTTTCCGCTTTTGCTTTGCCAAAATAATAAAGGCCCCTTCATCCATGCAGGTTAGCATCCTTGAACTCTTTTGTTTCTCTACCCAAGGCCCCTTCCTACTGGGTAGTTAACGTCCGTATCCCCCGTCTTTTTTTAGAGCCGCTGCCGGATTGGGCTAATCTCTCTTCACCCCGTTGTCCGCCTGCCGCCGAAAACTTAGTAGCCGCTGATATTGAAATTAGGGGTGAACACATTACCCGTTTACAGCCAGCAGGCCAGCCGTTACCCCCTGAGGCTATCACCGTCAACGGGCAGCAAGGGCTAGTATGGCCCTGCTTTGTTGACGTGCATACTCATCTGGATAAAGGCCATACCTGGGAGCGCAGACCTAATCCAGACGGCACCTTTGACACCGCCCTTACCGTTGTCAATCTAGATCGAGAAAAGTACTGGGATGCCGAAGACGTCTATCGCCGCATGACGTTTGGCCTGAAGTGCAGCTATGCCCACGGCACTCAAGCTATCAGAACTCATTTAGACTCCTTTGAAGAGCAAGCACTCATCAGTACCGAAGTTTTTAAGGCGCTGCGAGATGACTGGCACGGGCGGCTGGCGCTAGAGGCCGTTTGTTTAGCTTCTTTAGACTATTACCAAACCCCGGCTGGTGAAAAGCTAGCAGACTTGATGGCTGAGGTGGGCGGGTTGATGGGGGGCGTGCTGCGCATGAACCCAGACATTGATCATCAAATCGATCGCCTGTTTAGCTTAGCCAAAGAGCGAGGCTTAAAGCTTGATCTACATACTGACGAAAGCTTAGATCCACAAGAAATGACGCTACGGCGGGTGGCCATGGCTAAGCAACGGCATGGCTTTGAGCTTGCGGTCACCTGTGCCCATTGCTGTAGCCTTTCGGTGCAGGCTGCCGACGTGGCTGCCGAAACAATGCGCTGGGTTAAAGAAACAGGGATTTCGATTGTGAGCTTACCGCTGTGCAATCTCTATCTGCAAGATCGGCAGCCGCAGCAAACGCCGCGCTACCGAGGGGTTACCCTCCTGCATGAGTTAAAGCAGCAGGGCATCCCGGTGATGCTAGCTAGCGACAATTGCCGCGATCCGTTTTTTGCCTATGGAGATCACGACATGCTGGAGGTGTTTACCCAATCTGCTCGCATTGGTCATCTCGATCGCCCTTTTGCTGATTGGCCCTTAGCAGTCACCCGGCTACCAGGAGAACTGATGAATTTGCCTCACAGTGGCCGCATAGCCCCTGGGCTAATGGCAGATTTAATCTTGTTTAAAGCTCGTAGCTTTAACGAATTGCTGGCTAGACCCCAAAGCGATCGCTTAGTGATTCGCCAAGGACAGGCCATTGACACCCCCTTGCCAGACTATGCCGAACTAGATGACTTGCTCACCGAGCTTCAGTAAAATTTGAGCGACGCGATCGCTTACCACTATGCCAGAACTGCACACGCTGGGAATACCGCCAACAGCCTGGCGGGTAAACGCTGAAGTGGCTGACCTGACCCGGCCAGCTTTACCCCTGCAAGAGATTAGCCTCCCCACCCAAACCAAACGGCTGAAGCTAGATTTGCACAAAACCGCCTGTGTGGTGGTAGACATGCAAAACGACTTTTGCCATGCCGACGGCTGGCTAGCCCACATTGGCGTGGATATTACCCCAGCTCGGCAACCGATTGCACCGCTGCAAACTTTGCTGCCCCAGCTTCGCCAAATCCAGGTGCCCATTCTGTGGCTCAACTGGGGCAATCGACCGGATTTGCTCAACATCAGTGCTGGGCTGCGCCATGTGTATAACCCTACTGGCACAGGTGTTGGCTTAGGTGACCCTCTGCCCCAAAACCAAGCCCCTGTTCTCACCAAGGGGAGTTGGGCCGCAGCCGTAGTAGACGAACTTACCCCCGCCCCCACCGATATTCAGGTGGATAAGTACCGCATGAGCGGATTTTGGGATACCCCCCTTGATAGCATTCTCAAAAATTTAGGCCGTACAACGCTTTTGTTTGCTGGGGTGAATGCTGACCAGTGCGTGCTTTGCACTTTACAAGACGCTAATTTTCTCGGCTACGACTGTATTTTGCTGCAAGACTGTACCGCGACAACTTCTCCCAGCTTTTGTTTGCAGGCGACGGTTTACAACGTCAACCAAATTTTTGGCTTCGTGACCGAGTCTAGCCATCTTTTAGCCGCGATCGCGGCTTAAGCTGCTCGTATGCCTTTTTCAGCGCAATTGATCCGACCAACGTTTTATCCGATTACTTCTTCTTACCTAGCCACTCATGACCACAGCCACCAACTGGGACACCTTCAGCACCGCTTTAGGCGACATTGAAGTCATCCGCGATCGCAATCAGTTAGAAAAGCTTTCCAAAGACTATTACCACTTCAGCCCAGTCTTACAAAAGCAGCTAGCCGACAAAGTGGCCGACATTGTTGTCCGCCCCCAGTCAGAAGCAGAAGTCTTGCAGGTGGCTCAAGTCTGTGTAGAAAGGCAACTGCCCGTTACCCTGCGCGGAGCCGGAACGGGCAACTACGGACAGTGTATTCCGCTGGCAGGTGGTGTAGTGCTGGATTTGAGCCGTCTTAACCAGGTGAAGTGGGTTAAGCCCGGTATGGCTTGTGTAGAAGCCGGGGCTAAACTCGCTGCCATCGACAAAGTAACGCGGGCGTCTGGCTGGGAGCTGCGCATGTATCCTTCTACCTATCGCACTGCTACCATTGGCGGCTTTATTGGCGGCGGCAGCGGCGGTATTGGCTCAATCACCTACGGGCAACTGCGCGATCGCGGCAACCTCAACGCCGTGCGGGTGGTGACTTTAGAAGACCAGCCACGGGTGCTGACGCTGCGGGGCGATGACGTGCAAAAGGTTCTACACGCCTATGGCACCAACGGCATTATCACCGAGCTAGAAATTCCGTTAGGGCCTGCTTATGCTTGGGCAGAAGTGATTGTCGTCTTTGACGACTTTATGCATGCCGCCAGATTTGGGCAAGCCTTGGGAGAAGCAGACGGACTGGTGAAAAAGCTCATCAGCATTCAGGCATGGCCTATTCCCAGCTATTTTCAGTCGCTCAAGCCCTATTTGCCGACGGGTAAACATGCCGCTTTGCTGATGGTGGCAGAGCCATCTCTAGAATTGTTTGAAGCCCTAGTGAAGGCTTGGGGTGCCGAAATTACCTATCGCAAGCTTGCGGCTGAAGCGGGCAAAGGTACCGCGATCGCCGAATTTACCTGGAACCACACTACCTTACACGCCCGCAGCGTTGATCCTGGCTTTACCTACCTACAAACGCTATTTCCCTACGATCCTGAGCTAACGCTGGTAGAACACATGCTCAACCAGTTTGGCGACGAAGCGCTCATGCATTTAGAATTTTTCCGGGTTGAGGGTAAGGTAATTGCGGCAGCGCTCCAACTGGTGCGCTACACCAGCGAAGCCCGACTTAATGAAATTATTCGCTACCACGAGGCCAAAGGCGCTTTTATTGCCAATCCTCACACGTATATTTTGGAAGACGGGGGTCGCAAAACCGTGGATCTCGATCAGGTCAATTTCAAAGCCGAGGTCGATCCCTACGGATTGCTCAACCCCGGTAAAATGCGGGGCTGGCTAGAGCGGTTCAATTAACCCCTGGTACGGGTTAACCCCAAGCTAAGGGGCACAGCCCACGAGCTATCTCTACCCCGCGATAGAGGGGCTATCCGAACCGAAAAGAGCGGTTTTCTAGCTGAGAGCCGATTTACATTTTGTTACGATCGAAGCTGTAATGAAGGGAGAGCGTACTTCTAACTTTGCCTTGCAGCGGTTTAAAACTGCTTAGAATTGTTTAGAACTGCGATCGCCCTGTAGATTTCTGAGAGGTGCCCATGAATGGCAGTATACGTGCGGGCAATTTGTTCGGTATTCCCTTTTACATCAACACATCCTGGTTTTTCGTTTTAGCGCTGGTTACCTGGAGCTACGGCAGCGGTCTAGCTTACGAGTTTGACTCCCTTACGGGGTTAGCCCCCTGGGTTTTGGGTTTGGGGGCAGCTCTGCTGCTGTTTGCTTCTGTATTAGCCCACGAATTAGGTCACAGTTTTGCCGCTATTCGCCAGGGCATTAAAGTACGCTCAATTACGCTATTTCTTTTCGGCGGCTTAGCAGCTTTAGAAAAAGAGTCAGATTCACCCGGAAATGCCTTTTGGGTAGCGATCGCTGGCCCCGTTGTTAGCCTGGTTCTGTTTGCACTTTTGACCGTAATTAACACGGTGCTGCCCATTAGCGGCCCGATTGCCGCCATTTTGAGCTTACTGGCCTATCTCAACCTGGTGCTGGCGCTGTTTAATCTTATTCCTGGGTTGCCGTTAGATGGCGGTAATGTACTCAAGGCACTGGTTTGGAAGATTACGGGCAATCCCTACAAAGGCGTGGGCTTTGCTAGCCGCGTCGGCCAGTTTTTTGGTTGGGTCGCTATTGCTATCGGTGTGCTAGCAGTTTTAGGCGTCAGCCAGTTTGGCAGCGTTTGGACGATTTTGATCGGCTTCTTTTTGCTGCAAAATGCCAACCGCTCCGCTCAATTTGCTGATGTGCAGGAACAGCTTGATGGCCTTACCGCAGCAGATGCAGTGACGGCAGATAGCCCCATTGTGTCGCAGTCAGCCACGCTACGTCAGTTTGCCGACGCAGCGGTTTTAACCACCGATAAGCGCTGGCGCAAGTTTTTAGTAGTCAACGAAGCCGATCAGCTAGTCGGTACCCTTTCGGTTTCTGTGCTGCAAGACGTTGCTAGAGAAGATTGGGAAACGGTGACAGTAGGCGATCGCTTGCAATCAGTTGAACGTGACGCGGAAGTTAGCGCCGATCAGCCTTTGTTAGAGGTTCTCAAGGTATTTGAAGAAAAACGAGTATCGGAACTGGTCGTTTTGAGCGCAGATCGCAGCTTGTTGGGACTTTTAGAAAAAGCCGCCATCGTCCGGCTTTTGCAAAAACGCTCTGAAGTTACCCCGGCCTAACGCTACAGGCATGGCTACAAAGCGCAAAGGCGCGGCCTCTGCCGCGCCTTTGCGCTTAAACAAAATATTTTCAGGACAGTGATACAGGTATATAGCTAAAGGCTGAGGGCAGAAGAAAATGTTTCTATCAGAAGCTTTCAGCCACTATTGAGTGTTTTAGCTTTAAGGCATTACAGCTATCACTGCTGACTAGATATCGCTAAGGCAATGTCAGGCCAGCACCCGGGTGACCCTAACGTCATACTCCGTCGCCTTAGGGTGGGCAGCCTCGGCGCGGCTCAACGCATTATACTGAGCTTGGTTTCTGGAGTTCGCACTGATCCGATAGCGCTCTTCTAAAAAGCGGCAGCTCGTATCAGCCAAACTCTGGCATTCACAAATGTCAACAAATACTTCATAGGTGTGCATTGGAATCACCTCTTTGTCCTATTAGTGTTGAGTCTTTGGACAAAAATAGTATCCTGCATAACCTTGACTAGCGGCTGATGACGTTAACAAAATTTCCGGTAAACATTTCTTTTGTCAAGGTATAAAAATACGTTTTGCGACAATTCATCTTTTTTATACGTTTTGAATCTTTTGCCTAGCGAAAATCGGGTTGTTTGCTAAGCCATTTTTGGCCGAGAACGCGCTGATAAACGCCCCCCGTTAAGACATGTGCCAAACTTTTTGAACAGTTTATTTGTCAAGCGCCCAAACGCATGAAGCAGATTGCATCTCGGCTTTCGGTACCGCCCTTGGGGCTGGTGCTATGCTCAATTGGCTCAACCCAGATTGGCTCAGCTTTGGCCAAGTCACTTTTTCAGCAAATTGGCCCCACGGGAATGGTGCTGTTGCGGGTAGGTTTTGCTGCCGTGATTTTGTTTTTGCTGTGGCGACCTCGCTGGCAGGCGCTGGTGCGCACCCATCTCTGGCTGCTAGTGGCGTTTGGCCTTTCGCTGGCTCTGATGAATTGGTCATTCTATGAAGCGATCAATCGGGTGCCCATTGGCATCGGGGTTGCGCTAGAGTTTTTGGGGCCGTTGGGGGTGGCGATCGCCAATTCTAGACGCTGGATTGATGGGCTTTGGGTGATGCTAGCGGGGGCGGGGATTCTCTTGCTAGCACCGATTCAGGGCTTTGAAGTTGATCTGCTGGGTATGGCTTTAGCCCTTTTAGCAGGGGTCTTTTGGGCTGCTTATATTCTCTTGTCGGCTCGGACGGGGCGAGCCATTCCGGGAATTGACGGCTTGACGTGGGCGATGGCGATCGCTACCTTGGTTTTGCTGCCGCTAGGGGTGGCAACAGAAGGCGCAGCTCTCCTACAACCGCCAGCGCTTTTGTTGGGTTTGGGGGTGGCGCTGCTGTCGTCAGTGGTGCCCTATTCGTTTGAACTGATTGCCCTGCGATCGCTGCCGATTAAAACATTTGGCGTACTGCTGAGCTTAGAACCCGTTGCGGCGGCGATCGCTGGTTGGTGGGTTTTGGGTGAAACCCTATCCCTGCGAGCCTGGATTGCGATTGGCCTGGTCAGTTTGGCTGCAGCCGGAGCGGCGCGATTTCGATCGTAACTATTTCTGTAACGGTCTGAGCGCATCTGCAGAGAAATAGCTAGTCTAGAAAAAGCCTCCCCGTCGATCGCCCCGTCGATTTTGCGGCACTGCCTGCCCTTGGCAAATAGGAAGCTGGTTGCTAGGCAATGTCGCTGGCAAAAGCCAGTCTTTTATCTCATTTTGCAACGAGTGATAGCAACTGACCTAGACAAATGGCACCTGCAAAAGCGCTACAACAACTGATTTTGATTGGTATTGGCATTATCGTCTTTGGCTTGGGCTATGTAGCGGGCAGACAGGCGATCGCCTGTCCGCCTACGACGGATCTCGCAGGTAATGCGACGCCGCCCGCCGTGCAACCTGACATGACGCCTACATCTACTAGCCCACCTGATGCGTTAATCAACCAGGTTTTAGAAACTACCGCTGCGGCTAGCAACGTTCCCCTAGCCGAACTATCCGTTGTTCGCTACAGCCGCGAAACCTGGCCCGATGGTTGTTTAGGGCTAGCCGAACCCGACGAGCTATGTACACAAGCCTTAGTAGAAGGCTGGCTGATTCAAGTTTCTCCTGATCGCGAAACCGACAAAACCTGGACGTATCGTACTGATCTCAGCGGCGATCGCATTCGTCTAGCGGATTAAAACAATTGATTTGCATTGTCGGGATACGCTTGAGCAGTTTGCCAACATGTTCCGGAAAGCGAAGCCGCCAGCTCGTATTGGGCAATAGGACGATTGCCTGAGCCGGACAGCAGCATCGCTAAAGGCAGCAGGCTGATGGCAGCAGGAAAGTTTTGCTGTCAACGCTTTTCAGCAATTGCAGGGGTTTAATACCGATTCTTCAAAAGAAAGGTACAGATGAGAATGACGAAACATATGCAGAGCAAAGACTGTTCAATTCAAAATCGAAAATCCCAAATCGAGAATTGATACAACGCTTGTGGCTACCGCCATATCGAACGGTCTAGCTTTTAGAAAACATAAAGCTTTTGTGTTTAAAGAAAATTGTCTAAGCTAAAGGGAACGATGAAAATATTCTTATAAATTCGCAGCTTTACGCAGTCCGGCTTTCGCAGCCCGTACACTGAATTGGGATAACATAATCGCCTGCTATAAAATAAACTTATAATCCCTCGTGCCACGGCTTTCTCCTTTAGTAGAACTTAGGTCTGCCATTGTTCGTGATCCCTTGGTTGTTTCACCGGATACCACGGTAAGAAACGCGATCGCCCAAATGAGCGGCGTCCATTCGCATCAGCCTGTTTCTCCTCGCCCCCTTCAGCATTCAGAGGTTGATCAAGATCTCCAACCACAGCAGAACGCAGCAGCGCCATCGAGCTGCGTTTTAGTCGTAGAAAACAGACAGGTCATTGGGATTCTGACTGAGCCAGATGTGGTGCGTTTGGTAGCGCAACAGCAACCCCTCGACGGTTTAGCCATCCGCCAGGTAATGACCCAGCCAGTCGTGACGCTGCGCGAATCGGCCTTTACCGATTTGTTTGCGGCAATTGACCTGCTGCAGCAGCACAAGATTCGACATTTACCCCTGCTAGACGAGCAAAACCAGCTAGCAGGATTAGTCACCGATGAAAGCCTGCGCCAAATCGCATCTGCTCAAGCCTTAGCGCGATCGCAACAGCAAGAAGCCGTCATTGCCGAGATTAGTTTGCGCGTTCGGCAGTACCTGGGGCTAGAAGAGATTGCAACCGCCATTGTTCAAGAAGTGCAGACCTTTCTAGCCGCCGATCGGGTCATTATTTACCGATTTGCCCCCGATATGAGTGGCACCATTGTGGCAGAAGCGGTGAGTCCTCCCTGGACACCCTGTTTGCAGGTGCAAATTGCTGATACCTGCTTTCAGGCAAACCAAGGCGGCAGCTATCGAGATGGCAAAGTGTTTGCCGTTTCTGATGTTTACAAGGCTGACCTTACGACCTGTCATCTGCAACTACTAGAGCGCTTTCAGGTACGAGCCAATCTGGTCGTCCCTATTTTGTTGACCAACAATCAGGCTCAACCGCTTTGGGGACTGCTCATCGCCCATCAGTGTTCTGCCCCTAGAGACTGGCAAGCTAGTAACGTTCGCTTGTTGCAACAACTAGCCGTGCAGCTAGCGATCGCTTTGCAGCAAGCAGAACTCTATCAATCTCTGCAAACCTTCAACGCTTCTCTTGAACAAAGAGTCAATGAGCGCACCAGAGAACTCGAAGCCCTAGCTAGTCGAGAGCGTCTAGTTACCCAGATTGCGACGCAAATCAGTTCGTCGTTGAACCTGCAGGTGATTTTAGATACGGCTGTGCAGGAAATTTGCTCGTTCCTTCAGTGCGATCGCGTCATCATCTATGAGTTGCGGCCTGACTTTAGCGGCACCGTCGTAGCTGAATCTATTTTGGGTACCAGTCGTTCTGTTCTCAACAGCGAAGTCCATGACCCCTGTGTATCGGCAGAGTGGATAGAACCTTATCGCCAGGGTCGCATTCGCGTCGTCAACGACATCTACAACGAAGCCATCACCATCTGCCACCAGGAAATGCTGCTGAGCTTCGACATTCGGGCTAAGCTGATGGTGCCGATTTTGGTTGAAGATCAGCTTTGGGGGCTACTGCTTGCTAGCCACCGCAGTACTCCCCGGCAGTGGCAAAGCGACGAAATTGGCTTGGTCAGACAGCTATCCATTCAGGTATCGATTGCCATTCAGCAGGCGATCGCTTACGAAAAAGCCCAGATTGAGTTAGTAGAACGGCAGCGCACCGAAGCCCGACTGCGAGAAAGCGAACAGCGCTATGCTTCGCTGGCGGCGGCGGCACCAGTGGGTATTTTTCGAGCTGATATCACGGGCTACTGTACCTATATCAACGATCGTTACTGCCAGATTACCGGACTGACGCCAGAAGCAACGGCCAGAGGCGGGTGGCAGCAGGGATTGCACGCCAGCGATCGCGATCGGGTTGTTGCCGAATGGGAGCAGGCTGTCCGCAGTCACCGTCCCTTTCAGCTTGAATATCGCTTTCAGCGTCCCGATGGCACCGTTGTTTGGGTGTATGGTCAATTCGTAGCCGAACGAAATGCCACTGGACAGGTGATGGGCTATGTCGGCACGATTACCGATATTAGCGATCGCAAGCAAGCCGAAGCCGCTTTAGAAGAAAGTGAACAACGCTTTCGCCAACTGTTTGAATCGACGCCAAAAATTGCCGTTCAAGGCTACAATCGCCACCGCCAAGTCATTTACTGGAACGAAGCTAGCGAGGCGCTTTATGGCTATCCCAAGCGTGAGGCCATTGGTCGGCAGCTAGAAGATCTGATTATTCCGCCAGAAATGCGGCAGGCAGTGATCGATGCTGTCAACAACTGGCTAGAAACAGGTCAGCCCATCCCAGCCAGTGAACTCAATCTTCTTCGCCAAGACGGCTCCCAAGTAGCAGTCTTCTCCAGCCACATCATGCTGACCAATACCGCTGGCGAACCCGAAATGTACTGTGTAGACATCGATTTAAGCGATCGCAAGCAAGCAGAGCGCCAGCTCCAAAATTTGATTGCTGGCACAGCCGCTACAACCGGACAAGACTTTTTCCCTGCTTTAGTTAGCCACATTGCCGAAGCCTTGAATGTTTCTTATGCCGTTGTTGCAAGCCAAACAGATGGCGTACTTCATACCCTGGCATTTTGGGCCAATGGCGCTTTGCAACCGGGTTTCTCCTATTTGCCCCACACGACCCCTTGTGAGCGCACCTTAGAAGAAGGCATTTTTTACTGTCAGCAAGCCGTTCAGCAGCGCTTCCCGACCGAACATTTAGACTTAGCAGCCCTAGGTGTCGAAAGTTATCTGGGTATTGCCTTGCGCGATACCGAAGGTGAAGCGATTGGCACACTGTGCATTCTCAATCAAGCACCCATTCAAGACCCGCAAAGAGCCGAGCAAATTTTGCAGGTGTTTGCAGCTCGGGCTGCCGCCGAACTCGAACGCCAGCGAGCCAGTACGCTGCTAGAGCAACTCAATCAAGCCCTAGAAGCCAAGGTCGAAGAACGTACCAAAGCGCTGACTATGACCCAATCGGCGGTAGATTTAGCCGCCGAGGGCGTTTTTTGGATTCGACCAGATAGCAGTTTTTACTATGTCAACGAAGCCGCTTGCTCAATGCTGGGCTATACCAAATCAGAATTACTTAATTTGTCGGTCATTGACATTGATCCCAGCATGTCTCCAGAGCGCTGGATTGAACACTGGCAAGCCATTCAGCAGCAGCGCACCTTTATTTTAGAAACCCAGCATCAGACTAAAGATGGGCGGATCTATCCGGTTGAAGTTGGGGTCAACTACCTTTTACTCAACGGCGAAGAATTTAACTTTGCTTTCGTTAGAGATATTAGCGATCGCAAGCAGGCTGAAGATCATCTCCGTCAGCTATCGACGCGGCTCAATTTGGCAGTGGAGTCTGCAGGGATTGGCATTTGGGATTGGGATATCAGCCAAAACAGCCTGGTGTGGGATAAACGGATGTATGAACTCTATGGCATTGAGCCAGAGGCGTTCACCAGTGTCTATGACGCTTGGTTTAACAGCTTACACCCCGATGAGCGGGCAAAGGCCGAACAAATCTCGCAGCAAGCGCTACGGGGAGAAGCCGATTACGACACCGAATTTCGGGTGATTCACCCTGATGGCACGATTCGATTTATTAAAGCCAATGCCCTAGTGCAACGGAACCCAGAAGGGGAACCGCAGCGGATGATTGGCATTAACTATGACATCACCAACCTCAAAGCGGCTGAAGTCTCAATGAGACAACAACTGGCCACCATCGAAGCGGCGGTGGATGGCATTGCCATTCTCCAAGGAGACACCTACCTCTACATGAACCAGGCTCACCTAGATCTCTTCGGCTATGAAAAGGCAGAAGATCTCGTCGGTCAATCCTGGAAGCTTTTGTATTCTGCCGAAGAAGCCAGACGGTTTGAACGAGAAGTGTTTCCCCAACTAGAGCGCGATCGCGCTTGGCAAGGTGAGGCGATCGCGCTCCGCAAAGATGGTTCTCCTTTTGCCGAAGGCTTATCTTTAACGCTGACCGAAGACGGACTGCTCATTTGTGTTTGCCGCAACATTAACGATCGCAAGGCAGCCGAAAAGGTCTTGACCATGACGCAATCAGCCATTGATTTAGCGGCTGAAGGTGTTTTTTGGGTACGGCCAGATGGCAGCTTTTATTATGTCAATGAAGCGGCTTGTTCAATGTTGGGCTATAGCCGAGAAGAACTGCTGTCGTTAAGCGTTTTCGATATTGATCCTGACTTTTTCCCTGGTGGTTGGTCAGAACACTGGCAAGAATTCAGGCAGCACCGCACTTTTACGATGGAATCTCGCCACCAGTCTAGAGATGGGCGCATTTATCCGGTTGAAATTAGCGTTAACTACCTCAATCTCTACGGCGAAGAGTACAAATTTGCCTTTGTCAGAGATATTAGCGATCGCAAGCAAGCCGAACAAGACCTAATTCAAGCCAAAGAAGCCGCCGAAGCCGCCGCTCGCGCCAAAAGCGAATTTCTTGCCCGCATGAGCCACGAAATTCGCACACCAATGAATGGTGTCATTGGCATGTTAAGCCTGTTGCAAGATACCGACCTCAACCAAGATCAACGCTTCCAGGCCAGTATTGCCCAATCCAGTGCCGAATCTTTGCTCACGCTGCTCAAAGACATTCTGGATTTCTCCAAAATTGACGCTGGCAAGCTAGAACTAGAAATTCTAGACTTCGACCTGCACCAGCACTTAGGCGACTTAGCCAAAGCAATGGCCTTAAAGGCACAAGAAAAAGATTTAGAACTGGTGCTAGATCTACGCGGTATCCAGCAGCCCTTAGTCAAAGGCGATCCGGGACGGCTGCGACAAATATTCACCAACCTGGTAGACAACGCCATCAAGTTTACCGAGCAGGGCGAAATTGTCATTCGGTGCCGTCTAGCAGCCGAAGGCGATACGCTCAGGTTCGTTGGCTCAGTGAGCGATACAGGCATTGGTATTCCGCCCGACAAAATTGCCAGTTTGTTTGCTCCCTTCACCCAAGTTGATGCCAGCACCACCCGCAAATATGGAGGTACGGGGTTAGGACTGGCCATTACTCAAAAGCTCTGCGAATTAATGGGAGGCAGCATTGCCGTCTATAGTGAACCCGGCAACGGTAGCCGTTTTGAATTCACCGCCATCCTCCAGCCTAGCGAACAGCCGCAACCTGCTTCTCCGCTAGCCCACCTGCCTACCCTAACGCTGCTAGTGGTCGATCACAACGCCATTAACCGCGAAGTTCTGTGCCGTCAGTTACAAAATTGGGGAGCCAACGTTTTAGAAGCAGCCAACGGCCCTGATGCGCTAGCCCTATGTGCAGCCCAACTCAGCCAGAGCAGCGATGCTAGCAAACCTCCTTTTGATATCGCCCTGCTAGATATGCAAATACCCGATATGGATGGAGCCGAGCTAGGCAAGCGGTTACAGGCCGATCCTCGCTTTCAGACTATCCCTCTGGTTATGATGACCTCCATCAGTCATCGCAATAGCGCTCAGCGCTTTAACGACCTCGGCTTTAGCGCTTACCTCACCAAACCCATTACCCCGTCTGATCTGCTAGACGCCCTATCCCTGGTAAGACCCGACGGGGCAACGCCCCTCTATACAACCGCTGCCCAGACATCGCTAGCGGCTCTGTCAAAGCAGCGAACTCAGCAAGCAGTCAAAACCACATATCACTGGCCACCCCAAACGCGGATGTTATTAGCAGAAGACAACCGGGTTAACCAGATGGTGGTTAAGCGTTTGCTCAAAAGACTGGGATTGGAAGTAGACCTGGTCTTTAATGGCTTTGAAGCACTTAGTGCGTTAGAGCAAGCGCCCGCCGATAATCTTTACACGCTGGTTTTAATGGACTGCCAGATGCCTGAAATGGATGGCTATGAGGCTAGCCGCCAGATTCGAGCAGGCATAGCTGGGCAGCACAATCAAAGTGTCACTATCATCGCCATGACAGCCAACGCCATGAAAGGCGACAAAGAAAAGTGCCTAGAAGCAGGCATGAATGATTATCTGGCTAAACCCATTACCCCTCAAGCCCTGGCTGAGATGTTAGAAAAGTGGCTAATAGAGGGAGGCAATGAGGCAGCGGGGTCGCTGCCAGATCCGTAGACAACGCTTGGGCGCTCTAAACAGGAGCGCTTCAAAGTTGCAGCCGCATTTGAGGATATTTTCGCCATTATCCTCAAATGAACTTTCTGACTTCAGGTTTAGTACGCTACCCTTTATCGTATTGATAGTCCTGAATCCCAAAGGACAAAGCGTCCGTCATGCAAGACACCCAGATTTTCCCTGAAGAAACGACTCGCCGACCGCTCGATCTGATTATTGAAGAAACTGAAGACGATGCTCCGTTTGAGATTCCTCCTGAAAAGCGGCGCGTCAAGACGGACAAACAAGATTTACCCGTTGAAACCCTGGTTAGCTGGGTCAATCGTGGCAAGCTCAACTTGCAGCCTGACTTTCAGCGTAATTTTGTTTGGCCGACCAGTCGAGCCAGCCGCTTGATTGAGTCACTACTGCTGGAAATTCCGATTCCGGTGATCTATGTGGCTGAAGAGCGCAACCGCACCTATTCGGTCGTGGATGGTCAGCAGCGACTAACCAGCATTTGCGCTTTCGTCAATGGTCAGTTTCCGGGGGGCAATGATTTTAAGCTATCAGGGTTACAGGTCTTAACCGAACTCAATCGTAAGACCTTCAACGATTTAGACATGGATCTGCAGGAAAGTATTTTGAACTTTATCCTGCGGCTAATTGTGATCGAAGAAGACTCTGACCCAGATGTGAAGTTTGAGGTCTTTGAACGCCTCAACTTGGGAGCTGAAAAGCTGAATGACCAAGAGGTTCGCAACTGCGTTTATCGCGGTAATTACAATGAATTGCTACGAGAACTGGTTGCCAATGAGTACATGCTCAAAATCATGAACTCAGACCAGCCCCATACTCGTATGGCCGATCGGCAGTTGATTTTGCGTTTCTTCGCCATGTGGCGCAACACTCATCTGAAATACAAAGGTCCGATGAAGCGCTTTCTTAATGCTGAGATGGAGCAGCACCGCAACCTCAGCCCGCGCAATTTGGCAGAAATGAAATGGGTATTTGAAAAGTCGATTGAAATGGCTTATGCCGTTTTTGGTGAGAATGCGTTTCGACGCTACAAGCCAGGTAGCGCCAAAGATGCCAATGGCACTTGGGAAGGTAGCCGATTTAATGTGGCGCTCTGGGATACGCTGCTTTATACCTTTAGCTATTACAGCAAAGAGCAAATTTTGCCGATTTGCGATCGCGTGCGAGAAGAATTTCTTGACCTGATGACTAGCGATGCTAAATTTTCGGAATACATTAGCAGCAGTACCGATAAGCCAGAGCGGATTCAATATCGAGCCGATACCTGGCGGCAGCGCTTACAAGGGTTGATTGGCTTAGATCCGATTGATACTCCGGCGGCTTTTTCCAAAGCCCGCAAGCAAGAGCTGCTTGATCGCAATGCCACCTGCCATGTCTGCTGGAAGCCGATTCAACATGCTGACGATGCCGTTTTAGCCCACATTCCCCGCTATTGGCGAGAACCTTGTAACATTCCTGACAATGCCCGTCTCGATCATCGCTACTGCCATCACAGCCTTCACCGATAACCAGGTTAAGCCAACCGCATGACTACAGACTATCAGCCTAAGCAGTTTTGGGAACAACGCTTGAGCGATCGCTTTTCGTTGCAAAGTGTGGGGCACATTGGCTTTAGTGAAGCCTACAACCAGCGGCTGTATCAAAGAAAAAAGCGCTGTATTGAAGCTTGTCTAGCTGAGGTAGACCTTGCTGGCAAAGCGGTATTAGATATTGGCTGCGGTACAGGCTTTTTTGTGAAGTGGTATTTGGAACAGGGCGCTAAGGTTTGCGGGTTAGATATCACTGAGGTCAGCGTAGACAGACTGCGGCAAACCTATGCAGGTGAATTTTATACGCAAGATATTACCGAGCCAGCGTATAGCCTCCAGGGTAGCGCTTTTGATCTGGTTAATATGTGGGATGTGATCTATCACATTGTGGAACCGCAGCGCTTTGAGCAAGCTTGCAAAAATATTGCGAACAGTCTAAAACCAGGTGGGCTTTTGCTGTTTACCGATTGGTTGGGGGCTGAGGGCGATCGCTTAGTGGCTCCTCATGTGCAAGCCCGCTGCTTAAGCACGTATCAAAACTTTTTGCCCCAGCTTGGGTTTGAGCTAGTTCAAGTTTATCCCCTCTATGGTTGGCTAAATCAAGTTCATTTCAAACGCTTCGACAATTATCTAGGTGGGTTGTATCTCTGGCTTGACAACCGCTTAGAGAAAATCTCAACTGAGAATTTGTCGCTGGGTCTGTGGCGCTATCAACCCCCTGCTTAAAGCCTATAGCCCTAAAAAAGAAAGTTAGCCTTGAAGTCCCCTTTTCCCAAGGGGATTTAGGAAGGTTTAGGGGATGGTCTATCTGGGATAAAACCTTTGAAGCGGCTCTGAGCGCAGCGCCTCAGTCCCAACCCGAAGGAACTCAGCTTACTTGAGGGCGATCGCCTGCTTTGGCAAAAATACGAGTGTCTTGCTGAAAAGCCTTAAACTCCAGGGCATTGCCGCTCGGATCAAGAAAAAACATCGTCGCCTGCTCTCCGACCTCTCCTTGAAAGCGGATATACGGCTCAATCACAAACTCAACCGAGTGCTGCTTGAGTCGCTCGGCCAGCGCTTGCCAGTCTGCCATGGTTAAAATCACGCCCCAGTGGCGCACAGGTACCGCGTGGTTGTCTACCGCGTTAGTGGCGACGCCCTCAGCTGGGGCAGGGCTAAGGTGAGCCGTAAGCTGATGGCCGAAGAAGTTAAAATCTATCCAAGTCTCTGTTTGCCGACCGATTGGGCAACCCAAAATCGTTTCGTAAAAATGTTGGGTGGCCTCTAAACTGTGAACCGGAAAAGCCAGATGGAAAGGGCGCAATGTCATAGCGGGTGAGATGCCTCAGCGAGTGAAAACAGGTAATGCTAGAAGGGTTGGGGGAACTGATCGGTTGGATACTGTTCGCTTTTGTTTGGGAAGTGATCATTTGCACGCTGCTGATAGGCGGCTTGACCGCTTTGTGGCAGATAACCGGACAGGCGATCGTCTTTGTCTTTTCGGCTGGAAGCGTTAAGCACCCAATTGACCGCCAGGATTTACCGCCTTCAGCCCCAGCCATTTGTCCCCTATTGCCGATTTACCGCGATCGCTCAGGCAAACTTTGGGTGTTGGCAGAGTTCAACTTTTTGCTGGGTTTGATCGTGTGGTCGGTGGGGTTGATCAGTCTCTTTGTCTTTTGAAGCTGACGACGAACTAGCGTATTGGGTGTGACTGGGTAGTTTTTTAGCCGTTCAATCAGCTTGACAAAATCTTAGAGCCAGCAGGCCAGGGGAAACAGCAAATATTCAACAAAAAACAGCTTCCAGATGAACTGGTAAAAGTCGGGGTAAGACATGCCCGTGCTGCGCCCCGGCCACACGACCCGCCAACTGAGAAACCAAAAGAGGGCGATCGCGGCGAGATGAGTCAGGCTTAAAAACCAACCGTTGACCTGATTCAGCAGCGGCCCTGCCAAAATTAAGCCGCCATAGCACAGCGTCAGTACCCAACGAGCCAGATCAAACACCGCTTTTTGCCCAAGCTGCACCGTAAACGTGGTGATGTTATAGCGGCGATCGCCTTCAATGTCAGGAATATCTTTGAAAATGGCAATGGCAAAGCTAAACACCAAAATAAACAGCGTCAAAGCCCATACCCGCGCTGGCACTGCCAAGCCGAGGTTAAAGCGATCGCCGTAGTGGAGATACAGCCCCAAATTGACCACCGCGCCCCGCACCGCCAAAATACAAAACGAAGCCCAAAAAGGAAAACGCTTGAGCCGAATTGGCGGCAACGAGTAGGCGGTGCCAATCAGCAGGCTGATGCCGACCGTCGCCAGCAAAAACGGCCCTTGGCTCAAGGCAACGGCGATCGCCAGTGCCCCACAAAAAGCCACAATTCTAAAGCCCTGCCGTCGTGAAAATTCTCCAGAAGCGAGCGGCAAATGGGGCTTGTTGATGCGATCGATGGCAATATCTTCAATCTGGTTCAGCCCCACAATGTAAACATTGCCCCCTAGACAAGCCAGCCAAGCCCATAGCGGGGGCGGCAACAGCCCTACCCCGCTCAACTCAGGTGTACTCGCCCAGGCAATAGCAAACAAACCCCAAACGCTGAGGCTGGTACCAATGACGGTATGGGGTCGCGAGAATTTCCACAGGGCATAGAGCCAAGCTTTGGGGGATTTAAAAAAATGCAACTGCGTCATCTGGGGCGGGATAGGATCAGGCTGCGATCGCATAGGCGGCTAACTAGACAGAGCATACGCCATCAGATTACCGTGTTCAGGACTCAGATGATGCTTCGTTAGCGGCTTCAAACTGGGCGCGGCTTTTCATTTCATCAATTTCTAGCAGGCTCACCACAATAGCCGCGATCGGAATAGACAAAAAGACCCCCAACAAGCCTGCTACCCTCGCGCCTACAATCAGGGCAAAAAACATCACCACCGGATTGATATTGAGCGAATCACTCATCACATGGGGGAGCAAGACATTTTCTTCTACCTGTTGCAGCAAAACACACACAATAATTATTTTGACCGCCAGCCAAACACTTTGAGACAGCAGCAGCAGCGCTACTAAACCAATTCCTAGCGTCGCCCCAATTCCCGGAATTAGATCAAACAATCCAGCAATCACCGCTAAAACCAGGGCAAATGGCACCTTCATCAGCCAGAACGCAATCAGCGTCGAAATCCCAAAAAAGATAGACAGCAGTAGCCGCCCCCAAAAGAACCCCAGCAGACTTTGCCGCACCACCTGGGTAAAGGTTTGCCGCTGGTGCGATGGCAAAGCCTTAACCACCCAGTTCCAAATGCGAGCGCCATCTAGCAGCATAAAAAAGGCCACCACCACAATCAAAATAGCGTTGATAAAGTTGGCCAAAACTCCTTGTAACAAAGCTAACCCGGTACCAAAAAGGGCGATCGCCTGTTCTCTAAACTGCTCTCCTAAGGCTTCGAGATCGACCCCCAAATCGCGAGCCTGTAGGATAGCTTCTATCCGCTGCATCAGCGGCGTTAGCGAACTGAGAAACTCAGCCGTTGTTTCTAGCAGCTTTTGCCCTTGCGAAAGAACTGCCAGCCCCATGGTGCCAATGATCCCCAAAATAATCACCAAAGCCACCAGAAACACAACCGTCACTGCCAACCCATGAGGCAGAAACCGCTTGAGCCATTGCACAGGATGATTGAGCAAAAAGGCCAGAATGGTTGACGAGGTAAACACTACGACTACTATTTCGAAGTAGTGCAGCAGCTCAATCAGCGCCCAGCCACAGCCAAACAGCAATAAAAAACGAAACAGCGCCAGATTGTCAAAGCGCTGCCACCAACTTTTGAAAGGATCATTCTGGTTCATGCCGCTAATTATCTGGGGCTTCACCAGCAATGACAAGACTGTCTTGGACTAAGACATAAGGCTGAATAATTAGCGTTTTTAACTGTTTACGAGCGTCAGCATTCCAATCAGTAAGCTGCTCTGGCGTGGGTTTGGCAATCAACTGTTCACCAATCCAGCGTTGGACAGCGGCGACATCATCCGTCGCGATCGCTACCCCCACCTCAACCAAATCCATTTGCGGGGTAACTACTACAATGGCATCTCGTTTAGCATGGGGAATCAAATCGCTCCAGAGGGCAGGGGCAACCATTTCAGCTAGTTCGAGTTTTAAATCCTGGGTCATGGGTTCAGCAAATTATCCAAGCAGCTAACGGCCTAAGTTATGAAGTTGATGAATAGCCTCGGTACATTGCTGAGTCACCGCCTGCAGGTGTTCGCGATCGGTTGTGAGCGGTGGCGCAATCACTGAGCCAATGCGAATGGTCAGCGGCACCGGACGCGGCAATCGACGACCTTTAGCCAAAATGCGGTGGGTGCCCCAGAGGCTCACAGGCAGTAAAGGCACCTGTGCCTTGGCAGCAATCAGAGCAGCCCCTAGCTTGGGCGCAGAAATCCGGCCATCGGGCGTCCGGGTTCCTTGCAAAAATACGCCAACCGCCCAACCCTGCTCAAGCTGCTGCAAAGCGGCTCGAATGGCACTGCGATCGGCAGATCCTCGCTTCACCGGGTAAGCCCCGTATAGCCGAATCGCCTGACTCAAAACAGGTACCTTAAACAACTCCTCTTTTGCCATATAAGAAACGGGGCGTCGCACACAGTTCGACAAAATGGGAGGGTCAAAGTCGCTAGCATGATTGGCAACAACAATCAGCGGCCCCTCAGCAGGAACCTGATCGGCCCCGTAGATGCGACCGCGAAAGTAAGCGTGCAGTACCGGGCTGACAACCAACCATTTAAACAAGTGATAGAGCGCAAGGCTAGCAATCGGTTCGCGAGTTCTGCCCATGTTTTAATGCGGAGTGAAAAAGGCGATATTGGGTTTGGGCATGGCTTGCAGTAGCGTCACCGCGCGGTGGCGCTACTGGCCCCTACAAAATTTGTGCTGCACTGCTGATATTTTCTAACTGCAAGCCTTTACAGGTGCGTTTAATCAAACCCGTCAAAACATTTCCTGGCCCTACTTCAACGACCTGCTCAACTCCGGCTTCAGGCAAGTACAGCGAAATTTCGCGCCAGCGTACCGAACCCGTCATTTGCTGAGAGAGCCGCTGCTTTAGGGTTGCAGCATCGGTACTAGGAGTCGGTTCTACGTTAGATAAAACGGGCATTCGGGCGTCTTTGAACTCAACAGCCGCTAACACCTCCTGAAATTCTCTGGCCGCAGGTGCCATTAACGGCGAGTGAAAAGCACCACTGACATTGAGCTTGACGGCTCGCTTCGTTTTTACAGTTTGCATAATCGTTTCTACTGCAACAGTGGTTCCCGAAATCACCACTTGCCCTGGGTTGTTGTCATTGGCTAACACAACCCCTGCAGTTGCAGCAATTTGATCGTCTAGCTCAGATCGATCAAACCCCATTAGAGCCGCCATCGCCCCTTCTGAAGCTTGCGACATCAGCTCACCGCGTCGCTTCACCAGATGAACGCCCGCCGTAAAATCAAAAACACCTGCGGCATACAGGGCGGCATATTCCCCTAAGCTATGCCCTGCGACGAGGTCTGGCTGTTGCCCTTGAGCCATGAGGAGATCGGCTAGGATGCTTTCGATCACGTATAGGCAGGGTTGGGTGTAGAAGGTATTAGAGACTTTGTCGTCTTCACTCTGGCAAATATCCAATACCGACCATCCCAGAATCTCTTGAGCCTGATCTAGCTTGGCGGTGGCTTCTGGGCGAGCCGCAAGATCAACCCCCATTCCAATTTTTTGGGAACCTTGCCCCGGAAATACCCACGCAGTTTTGGTCATCGCTTTTCAATCAACAGTCCATCTTTCACTTTCTCAATAAACGGGGATTTAGAAAAGTCTGAAGATTTGTTGGCAACGTCGGCTGGCGATCGCTGTTGAAGGGTGTTTTATCAGCAGAGGGGCGTCATCTGGCTTTATCGTGTTCGAATAGAACAGTGACCTCACGCTTGCCAATGAGCCAGATTATTTTAGTCACCGGGCCAACCCGATCCGGTAAAAGCGAATGGGCCGAAACCTTAGCCCACCAAGCCCAAAAACAGGTGATCTATGTCGCCACCGCCCAAAACTACCCAGAAGATGCTGATTGGCAAACCCGGCTACAGCAGCACCAGCAGCGACGCCCTGCTGACTGGCAACTGCGAGAGGTGCCCATTGCCTTGCTCGACGTTTTAGAAGCGGCTCAAGCAACCGAGTGTTTGCTGATCGATTCGTTGGGCACCTGGATTACTAACTGCCTAGAACTGCCCGACGCTGAATGGTCTATTGTGCAGCAAGCCTTTATTCAAAGCTTGCAAAATACCGAAGCGCAGGTCATTTTGGTAGCGGAGGAAACGGGGTGGGGCGTGATTCCGGCTCATCTGGCGGGGCGAATTTTTCGCGATCGCCTGGGTAGGCTGACTCGTGCCGTTGCCGCGATCGCCACAGCCACCTATTTAGCCGTGGCTGGCTATGCGGTGAATTTGGCAGCAGTAGGGGTGAAAATCGCGGATGAGGTGCCTAAGTGAAGCGGGTTGCTCCCCTAGCGCTACACTAACGAGACGGCAGGAGTCAGGCTAATGATAGGACGTGGCTGGATCGCGGTGCTGGTGGTTTGGCTGGTGATGACGCCCCCCGCGATCGCTCAAGCATTGCCCTTTTTAATCGAGGTAGAGGCCAGGATTGAAACGGCAGCGGGGGAACCCTATGCCGCCGACTCTTTTGTGGCGGAACTGGCTGCTGCGGAGGTGGTGTATTTGGGAGAAACCCATACTCGCGCCGCTGATCACCTGGCTGAGCTAGCCATTTTGACGGCTCTGTATCAGGCCAATCCTCACTTGGCGCTGGGGTTGGAAATGTTTCAACGCCCCTTTCAACCAGTCCTTGATCGCTACCTGGCAGGCGAGATTGACGCTGCCACCCTGCGCCAGCAAAGCGAGTACGACAGCCGTTGGCACTATCCCTGGCAGTATTACGCCCCTATTTTGCACTTTGCTCAAACCCATCAAATTCCCCTGGTGGCGTTGACAGCGCCCGCCGAAGTGACTGAGCGAGTCGCTTTAAAGGGGCCACAGGCGCTTCAACCTGACGACTTACGCTACGTCCCTGCGGCTGCCGACTGGGAGCTAGGCCCACCCCCGTATCGTCAGCTCATGCAGGCTCTCTACAAAGAGATTCATCAAGGATTAGGAGCCGCACAGGGGTTCGATCGCTTTTTTACGGTGCAAATTCTTTGGGATGAAACCATGGCCGCAGCGATCGCCCAGTTTTACCAAACCCACCATCGTCCCGTCCTGGTGCTGGCGGGGCAGGGGCACCTGGTTTACAACTTTGGCATTCCCGATCGGGTGCAGCGGCGCTTGGGTTCTGACATTCAACAGCAAACGGTGTTGCTCAATCCGGCTACTGACTTGGCGGTAGAAACCGAACGAGCGATCGCTGATTTTCTCTGGCACACTCCCCTGCCGCCTGAGCTAGCGCCCCCAAACGCGCGGCATACAGACCGCTCGACCTAAATACCAGGGACGCAGTATCTGCCAAAGGGCGACAAACCAGGCTCGTGCCGCCTGACTCGAAGGCCCCCGGTAGCGACAGAGTACCCCCTGCATCAGCGCTGTAATGCCCGTATCGCCCGTTTCGGGTCGCCAACTCTGCCGCAAAGTCGCTAGCTGCGGCTCAGAAACGGCATAGCCCAGCAAGGCCAAGCTGCCAATAACCGGGTAGCCCCCTAGTCCGTGAGGGCTTTGTAGCGCTGCTGACCCGCCTGATAAAGACTGCCGATCAATCCAGAGGGGTTGGTCTTGCTGCCACACTTCCAACTGCGATCGCCAGGAGCCAGCTAAAAACTGCTCACCGCTGGCGCTGCGACCAAAACGGGTAATTTCCCACCCCAACCACACAGCGCCCGGAGCCAGCTCAATGCGGCTGTTTTGCTGGTACCGAGCCTGATTAAAAACAATGGTTTCTTGCGGTAGCCATTCTAAGCACGTTTGAGGCGCTAGCCGAAGACAGACTTGCTGGTGAGTGGTAAGACCGCTGCTGCGATAGACCTTGTTAGCCGCCGCCGTCGTCACTAAAGCCTGACTGAGGGATTGGAGCTGTAGGTTAAGGGTTAAGCGATCGCCCCCTACCATACCGCCCGCCGTGTGAACAATAACGCTGTGGCAAAGATCCCCTTCGGGATAAAACGGACGCTGCAATTTGAGCGGGGCTGTAGCCTGCACCTGAATCGGGGTTGTTTTTTCAGCCTGACGGCCAAAGCTTAGCTGCAACTGACCGTGCCAAGCAGCGGCGGATTCAGCAGGCAGCGCGATCGCAGGTGAAATTGGCTCAGCCGTCATAGGCAAAAAAGGCTAACAAATTGCAATGGGGTCGAAGACACGGCTCTTAGCCGCATTCTTTCAAGTTGGCACCAAGGCTGAGCCTAAACCGACTCGAACGAAGTAATCAGTTTAAAGCCTTCTGAGTGGTTGCTGTGGTTGCCGGGACGAGACGAAAACAGCGTATGCATACCCGCTTGCTGCGCCGCCCGCAGCTCGGCTACAACATCAGAAATAAACAAAATGCGTTCGGGCACCCGCCCAATTTGAGCGGCAATTTTGCGGTAGCTGTCAGCTTCTTTTTTAGGGCCAGTGCGCGTATCAAAGTAGCCGCTGAGATAGGGGGTCAGATCACCCACTTCAGTCGAGCCAAAAAGCTGTCTTTGAGCCTGGACGCTACCGGACGAGAAAATGTAAAGGCGTTTGCCCAGCTGTGTCCACCGCTTAAAGGCTGGTTTCACATCTGCAAATATCTGAGACTGTAGCTGACCCGCCGTATAGCCTTTGGCCCAAATTTTACCCTGTAGAGATTTGAGCGCTGTAGACTTGCGATCGCAGGCAATCAGGTAATGAATGTAGGGCACAGCCGCTTCAGGCGTATTTTCTGGCCAAGCAGGCACCGCAGCACCGCTCGTTGGCTCAGCGGCGTATTCCTGGCGCAGCAGGGCTAAATCATCTTGCACAGCCGCTTCAGCGCCATGCGTTTTGAGATAAGCGGCCACCTGGTCGCGCGCAAAGGGAAACAGGGTTTCGAAGACGTAAGACACTGGCGTGGTTGTCCCTTCGATGTCTAGCAAGATGACATCGATTGAATCGGTTGGATAGTAAGTCATTTAAGGCTTAACGCTTTAAGAATAGTCGGCACCGTCTGAACCTGGCCTTTGCTAGCGGTCTTTTAATTACCCTATCAGACGGCACCCCTGTAGCCGCTCTCAGAGCAGCGGCCAACGCCCGACCCAACGGCTAGGCACTAAAGCACAGCGGCTGATATTGCTGTTCTTTCTGGCTGTCAGTGTAGTGAGGTGCCCAGCCGTTAGGATCTTGGAATAGGCGGATAGCGCGAATACGGCGATCGCGGCACAGATCAAACCAGTGGCGCGTCCCCCGAGGCACTAGCAGCAGATCGCCAGGTTCGACTTCTACACAAACCACAGGGCGATCTTCGGGATTGATGTGAAAAAGCCCTCGGCCTGCCAGGGTAAAGCGGACTTCGTCTTCGTCGTGCCAATGCTCTTTTCTGAACTTGTCTAGCATGGCTTCTAAATTCGGCGTATCAGGCTTAATGTCGATGACATCAGCCGTTACATAGCCGCCGCTTTGCTTTAAGACGGTGATTTCGTCATCATAAGCGGCTAGCACTGCTTCAGCCGTCGCGGTTTCCGGCAAGGGCTGATCGGGTTGCCAGCGGGCATAACCAATGTCAATTTCGGCCAGATAGTTTTTGATCGCTAGCGGCTCGGTGAGCGTACGGTTTTCGGCTGGAATAGTCAGAATTGCCATAGTTTAAGTGAGTTTGATATAGGTACTGGCTTAAGCGGTCAGGGTTAAACAGACTTGAGTGGGTTGAGCGTCAGTTCTCGGTAGGTAACTTCGAGCAGAAACTCCCAAATCTCTAAATGGCGGCGGGCTTCAAAGAGGGTGCTGCCCCAGGCATATAAACCATGACCTGCCAGTAAAAAGCCATAGGGGGCACTGGCTAACTGCGGCATCACTTGCTGAGCCAGGTAAACCATATCCTGGTGATTAGAGAAAATCGGCAGATCTACCGTGGCGGCGTGTGTGGTCATACCGTTTAGCCCCTTCAGCATTTCATAGCCTGCGATCGCAAGTTTGCCTTGAGCCTCAAAATGTCGCGACAGCAGGGTATTAAACACCGAGTGACCATGAAGCACAGCGCCAGCCCCGGTAGTTTGGACAATAGCCAAATGTAGTTGAGTTTCGGCAGAGGCTTTGCCTGCTCCGGCAATCACCTCACCTTGGGCATTGACTTCGATCAAGTCGCTTGCCCGCACCTGACCTTTATCTACGCCGCTAGGCGACATCAGCAGGGTTAAAGGCTGGGGTTGCAAAACGACACTAAAATTGCCGCCCGTGCCCGGTGCCCAACCCTTGCCATGAATATCGCTGATGACCCCGCACAACGACTCTCGCAGATTCGTCAAGTTGAGCATGGTAGACTCCTAAGCGCGATCGCAGCCGGAAAATAAGCATAACAAATCGAGCCAGTCATCCGACGAGGCGACGGAAAAAGTTAGACTTTTAAACTGCACTGCCAACGACCCTGACGGCTCAATTCCTATGACCCCTTTTCGCAGTATTGAATGGACAGGGGATGCCCTGCGCCTGCTAGATCAGCGCCAGCTACCGCATCAAACGCTCTACGCTGAGTTCACAACGGCGAGTGCCGTCGCTACTGCTATCCACGATATGGTCGTGCGGGGTGCCCCGGCTATTGGTGTGGCCGCTGCTTTTGGGCTGGTGCTGGCGGCTCAGCAATCTCAAGCCACCTCAGTTGAAGCTTTGCGAGCCGATCTGCAAACGGCGGCTAATCAGCTTAAGCAAGCCCGACCCACCGCCGTTAATTTGACTTGGGCGCTGAAGCGAATGTTGCAGCAGGCCGACGCCGTACTCACCCCCTCAGCCGACGACCTGCGGCGGGTACTGGCTCAAGCCGCCCAAGCGCTTTATCAGGAAGATGTGGAAATTAACCGCCAGATCGGTTTGCAGGCTCAATCGCTGATTCCCGACAGGGCAACGATTATTCACCACTGCAACACCGGAGCGCTGGCGACCGTAGACTATGGCACTGCGCTAGGAGCCATTCGAATAGCCCATGAACAGGGCAAGCGGCTGCAGGTGTATTTGGACGAAACGCGACCTCGGCTTCAAGGCGCTAGCCTGTCCGCCTATGAGCTAAAAGCCTACGGTGTGCCCCATACCGTGATGGTGGACTCAGCCTCTGGCTATTTGATGCAAACTCAGACGGTTGACCTGTGTATTGTGGGCTGCGATCGCGTGGCAGCCAACGGCGATGTTGCCAACAAAATTGGCACCTATAACCTGGCGATCGCCGCGAAAGCTCACCAGGTTCCTTTTTATGTAGCCTGTCCCCTTAGCTCAATCGATATGACCCTTGCCAGCGGCGACCAGATCGAAATTGAGCAGCGCAGCGCTGAAGAAGTTACCCATATTGGCGATCGCGCTATTACCCCAGCCGCAACGGCGGTGTTTAATCCAGCCTTTGATATCACCCCAGCCGCCTACATCAGCGCTTTAATTACTGAAAAAGGGGTTATTTTGCCACCCTTTGAGCCTCAACTGCGTCAGCTAGGGGTATAGTCAGTCCCTTGTTCCCCCAACAAAACCGCAATGCCGCGCGTTGGCTGAAACTCGCCGCACAAAACGACCAGCGCTACCGTCATCGGCACGCCCAAAATCGCCCCGGCAATTCCCCAAACCCATCCCCAAAACACAATTGAAATTAGCGCTACGAACGGCGAAAGCTGGAGCGAATTGCCCTGTAGCTTGGGATCGACAAAGTTACCCAAAATCACTTGAAGAGTGGCTAGCCCAATCAGGGTAATCAAACCCTGAGCCGCCCCCCCAAAGATGAACGCCACCAACGTTGGCGGTATCACCGCAATAATGGAGCCAAGGGTTGGCACAAAGTTGAGGACAAAGGCAATTAAGCCCCAAACAAAGGCTAAATCAACGCCCAAAAGCAGACACCACACCCCAGTTAATATCCCGGTCAGCAAGCTGGTAAAGGTCATAACCCACAGATAGCGCCGCAGTTTACGGCTAATGCTAGCCATCGCGTTGATAATTTTTTGGCTGGCCGCATCTGGAAAGCCACGCCGCACCTTTTGGCGGTAGGCGTCTACCTCTAAAAGCAACAGTGCCAAAAGCGAAACCACCAGCACCAACACACTCAGCGCTGACAGAATAGACTGAATGCCGCCGATCGCTCGACCCGCTAGCTGCCCTGAGGATCCTTGAGCCTGAAGCGGATTGTCTGAAATGGGCAAACCATATTGACGAGCCAAGTCAATGGCCGTCGTTAGCATTTGCTGCAAGCGATCGCTATATTGCGGCAGTTTTGGCTCAATCAAATCGACGCTGAGTTCTAACGCCGCGATCGCCACGCCTGCCACTGCTGCTAGCAGTAGCAAAATGGCAATCAGCGTTAACCAGCGGGGTAAACGACGATTGAGCGATCGCTGTAAAGGATGAACCAACACAGCGATAAAAAAGGCAAACGCCAGCGGCATCGTCACAGCATGCGTGGCTTTGAGTGCCCAAACCACAAGCACCGTCGCAATCACCGCTAGCAAAACTTGAGTGGTTTTGGGCGAAACTGACATAGGCGTGCCTTCTACTTTGGCGAATTTAGCTGCTAGCGTGAGTCTGAACGCTTAGCCGCTGATCTGCCCCAGCAAAAGAGAGTTATAGCTAAAGGCAGCAGGCAGCGGCTAAAAGGAAAGCTTTTTGCCAGCGGCTGGCAGTTCTGTGAGTGTTTGAACTCTGGTGGCTACAGCCATAACCTTTCAAGGCTCTCGTTCTGGGCGCAGCGGCAGATAGCGCAGTAAAACGAGATCCGCCCCCCTATTAGACTGAAACTAGCAGCTTAGTCCAGCAATTGAGGTGCGTTGACCTCAAGCTGCAGCGATTTTAGCCGAAAGGCCAGCCAGGGAGAATCTAGCTGTAGACCCACAAAAGGGCTGCTCGCAGGCACCTGAATTTGTACAGACGTCAGTCTTTGTAGCTGAAACCGAGCGCTGGCTGTAAACCAACCCGTTCGCGCGAAAGGTTGACCAAAAGCCGCCACAGGCAAGTACAGCGGCGGCAAGGGTAGCGGTCGCGCTTGCGCCGCAAACTGGCAAAACGGAGTGTTGGCCTGAGCGATCGCAATGTTGATCTGAGGCGTTTCTGAGCGGCTAAAAGCGGCCATTTGTTTGGGCAGTCCCCAAATTTCTCGACCCCCCGCCACTGAAATTGGGTTGTCTACATAAAGGTGCGAAATCCAAAAGCCCAGCTTATGGGCATAGCGAACAACTCCAGCAATCACGATCAGTTCGTGGTAGCTCAGCGTTGAGCCAGCTAAATAGTGAGCCACATACAGCCCACCAAGCGTAAATCCTGGCCAAATCTGGACAATTTCATAGTTGGCTGGGATATAGCGGCGCGATCGCGCTAGGCTTATCGGCTGAACCGTTTGGATAGCCGAACCCGACAGGTGCCAGGGAGCCGCCGGGTACGCCACCGTAGAATCAGAAGTCACAACGCCACTCCTTACACGTCAGGGCTTTGTGACGACTTTAAACGGCTTTGTCAAAAACATACTTGCCAAGCCAGATTCAGCCCCGCAAGTCTACCCTGCGTGTGATTGGTTTTACTAAGCCAGTGAATAAACTGGTGCCATGATTAATATTTTTTACAAAAAGTAGTTTCATGACCTTAAGAAAGAAACCTGAACAGCTTCAAGTCGTCGAAGATCTGTTGGTTGCTGTCGAAACGAGTCCGACCAGTACGCAAGACATTGTTTTGGTCAGCGCCAAAGCTTGCTTAGATCTGGCTGACTATAATCTCAATTCTGCGGAGCTAATCAAGCTCAAAAAAATTCTTAAAGATCTCAATACCCAGTTGGCCGAATCCCTACAGCAAGATCATCCTGCCGCTTCAGTTGTGATTGAAATTTGCCCTAAACCCTTTTATAAGCGTTAATCAGTTGAGTTGTGTGATCTGCTAGGCTTGCCGCTCGCTTCAGTTCGGTTGGCTTAGGCTAGATTTTTGTTGCTTCTTGGTTTTTTCTTTTGTCGCAGAAACGTCTTAGCTACGCTCAACTGCTCAACATCAGTCTAGGATTTTGGGGAATCCAGGTAAGTTCTGGTTTACAGACAGCCAACACCAGCGCCATTTTTGAGTATCTGGGAGCCTCTGTTAATCAAATTCCGCTACTTTGGCTGGGGGCACCCGTTTTGGGTCTGCTGGTGCAGCCCGTGGTCGGTCGCATGAGCGATCGAACCTGGGGCGGGTTGGGTAGACGACAGCCTTACTTTTTAGTCGGGGCTATTTTTAGCGGGCTGATGCTGGTGCTGCTACCCAATGCCAGTGGTCTGTGGATTGCAGCTTTTCTCCACTGGGCTTTAGAAGCCACCACCAATATTGCTGTTGCTCCGGCTAGAGCCTTTGTGGGCGACTTACTACCGCGATCGCAGCGCACTTTAGGCTACGCCCTGCAAAGTCTTTGTGTTGGTTCAGGGGCAGTGATAGCAGCCGCTCTACCGTGGTTGCTCAGTACCGTTTTTGGCGTTTCTAGCACCGTTGAGTCGGCAGCTATTCCACTGACGATTCGGCTGTCTTACTATTTAGGGGCGGCGCTGTGTTTAGGGGGTACCCTGTGGACTTTTTTCTCAGTTGAAGAGCCACCCCCTGCTGAATTTGAAACCATTCAACCTGATCAGCTATCAGGCATAGGCGCTACGTTGCAATCGATTGGGCAAGCCATCGGCTCTATGCCTTTGCTGATGCGTCGATTAGCCTGGGTGCAGTTTTCGACCTGGTTAGGCATTTACTGCATCTTTTTGTACTTTCCCACAGCAGTAGCACAAAACATTTTAGGTGCCAGCGACGAGACATCGCTGATGTACACTCACGGCATTGAATGGGCTGGTGTTTGTATTGCCTTTTATAACCTGGTTTGCCTGCTGTTTTCGCTATTGCTTCCTTGGCTGAGTCTGCGGTTAGGGCGAGTGTTGCTTCATACGCTTTGCTTACTTTGCGGCGCTGCGGGGCTGGTTTCCCTCATGCTGATTCACAACCAGTACCCAATTTTGCTGGCCATGATTGGCGTAGGCATCGCCTGGGCTAGCATTTTATCCATTCCCTATGCGCTGCTCATGGATGGACTATCGGATAAGGATAGCGGCATCTATATGGGCATTTTTAACGGGTTTGTGGTTTTACCTCAAATTGTTCTGTCGTTGGGGTTGGGCTGGGTTATGGATCATTTGCTAGAGGGCGATCGCCTTTTAGCCCTTGCTTTGGGGGGAGGGTGCTTGGTGGTGGCGGCTCTGCTCATGCAGCGAGTACCTGCCGCCATCACTGAAACCCCATCAGCCCCCGTTCAAGAAGTCTCCTCAAGCAGGCTCTAGATTCACGTTTGGTTTAGCTAGAGGCTCGCACGCTGCTGGATAACCTGCATTCCCAGCGTCAAAGCCGCAAGGGTACCCGCCACTTGCAGGTGTCCCTGGCTAATTTGCTGGGGAATATCCGCTAGCGGAATTAGCTCCAGTTCGATCGCTTCTGTCACGTCTAAACACGGTGTCCCTGCTGTCAGCATCTCTGCCAAAAATAGGTGAATCTGGTTGGTATCTTTAACCGGATTGTCGTACAGGGTGCCAAGGTGGGTGAGGCAAGCGGCGGTATAGCCCGTTTCTTCTTGGAGTTCGCGTTGGGCGGCAACGGCTGCGGTTTCTTGCTGCGGATTGAAGGTGCCCGCGGGTAGTTCCGTCAGCAGTTTTTGCACCCCATGACGATACTGACGCACAAAAACGACGCGCTCATCGGGCAAGATTGGCATGACCAAAGCCACATCAGGTCGGACGTTGACAAAGTAATCGTCAATAATTTCGCCACTAGGAAGTCTGACCGTATCTTGGCGAACCTGACACCAGCGGTGGTTAAATACAAGCTGCGATCGCAATAGTTTCCAGGGTTGTAGACAACTCATCAAACGACGAGGAAGCTCCAAACTTCGCTAGATTAAGGTTAGTAAAAGGTATATACGAACTTTCTATGGCCGATCAATCAGAACATCCTGGAAACATTTTGCTAGTAGACGACGAACCCGGTTTGCGAGAAGCCGTTCAAGCCTATCTAGAAGATAGCGGTTTTGGGGTTCAAGTCGCGAGCAACGCCAAAGAGGGCTGGGAAAAGCTACAGCAGTCTACGCCAGACGTGCTGATTTCTGACATTATGATGCCTCAAGTCGATGGCTTTACCTTTCTCAAACAGGTACGCGAAGACCCTCGTTTTCAATCGCTGCCAGTCGTTTTTCTGACTGCCCGTGGGATGACCAGCGATCGCATTCAGGGTTACAACGCTGGCGTCGATGCCTATATTCCCAAACCCTTTGATCCAGAAGAACTCGTCGCTGTCGTCAGCAACCTCATGGGACGACGAGCCGCCCAAACCCAAACCAGCGGCGATGTGCCCGATATCGCGGCAATGGCGCGGCAAATTGAAGAAATCAAAGCTCTGTTGACCCAGCGGGGTTCGATCGCCCAAACGCCAGCCCCCATCCGCATCGATCTAACCCCTCGCGAACAAAGTGTTTTAGATTTAGTGGCTGAAGGCTTGATGAACAAAGAAATCGCCCGCCGCCTCGAAACCAGCGTGCGCAACGTGGAAAAGTACGTCAGCCGCCTCTTTAGCAAAACCGGAACCAACAGTCGCACTGAGCTAGTGCGCTATGCGCTGGAGCATGGTTTAGTAACCACCTAGACGCGTCATTCTGAGGGAATAGCTCAGTTTCAAAAACCTCACCCTGCCCCCATTAGTCTGTCAAGTGTGAGTCTTGATAAGGCAGCGTCGGCTGCACCAGCATTGTAGACAGGGGCGGGGATGACTTTTGGTAAGCTCGATACACAATCATCAAACCGCCAGCCAGCAGCATCGCCCCCACTGGCGCAGCCACAGGTAGCCAAACCTGCTGGCTAAACAACCACCAGCTTGTTCCTGTAATCACAACCACCAGCCCAACCCCGGCTGTACCCAGCAGCCACAGATGACGCAGCCAACCCGCTAGCGCCGCCGCCGTTATTGTCCAGCCGCCAATCCAAAGAATTTCTGCCCATTCGGGCCAATAGCGCGTCAAAGGGCGATCGCCTTGGGCAGCACTTAAAATTTGGCTCACCATTTGAGCATGAACAATTACTCCCGGCATCTGCACCGTTTCAGACTGAATAGCGCTATAGGGGGTATAAAACAAATCTTTGGCGCTGCTAGCCGTCATGCCAATGAGAACGGCTTTATCCTGCACCCAGCTTGGCTCAAAGTCTTGATTGAGAATTTGCGTTAGCGAAAGCTGAGGAGCCACAGCAGCCGGGGTGCGGTAGTCTAACAAAATTTGGTAGCCTTTATCGTCAACAGTTTGATACCCGCCTGAGCGAGAGCGCAGCGGATAAAAAACAGCCGCTCCTAGCTGCATATAGTCAGGCTGATCGGGCTGGGCTTGAGGCTCAATGTCTTCTTTTTTGAGGTATTGGAGCGCCAACCGCAGGGCAAAAGAGTAGAGCACAGGTGCCGCCGGATCGTCGCTTTCGCTGGCAAAAAGCAAATTGCGGCGAATAACCCCATCTGCATCCACCGGAAAATCGTTAAAGCCGACTCGCTCAGGGGGGATTGCCATCGGCGGGGGAATGGTTTCTGCTGGATCATTGCCAATTTTGGTAATGGCAATGGTATTGTCGGCCTGGAGAGCCTTTAGCAAATTTTCGTGACCGGGGGGCTGCGGAATTTCTCGGTGCAGATCGAGTCCAATCGTTCTAGGCCGATGCTGCTGCAAAATATTAATCGCCTGAGCGATCGTCTGATCTGAAGGGGTCGATCGCTGTAGTTGCCGCAAATCAGCTTCGGTAATTTCTACCACCAGCAGCCGCGTATCTGGCACCAGCCGAGATTGCTGCTGCACCAGCCAGTCATAAAATTTCAGCTCTAGCGGCTGAAAGCCACCGATCTGACGAATGCCTAAAATCAGGCTAAGGCTAGCCAAACTGGCAATAGCCGTGTGGCGCAGTCCTTTGAGCAAGCGACGGGGTAATGGTTCTGGGCTTTCTAGCCAGGGAAGCGTACCGTTGTGCAGGGTAATGGCTTCGTGAGCCAGCGAATCTAAGCGATCGAGATCTTTGAGGACATCTTCAGCCGTTTGATAGCGGTAGTAAAACGAATAGCGCACCATCTTACTGAGCAAGACTTTCAAACCAGCGCTAATGGTGGTTTGGTCTTGCCAAATGGCCTCCGCCGTTTGGGGATGTTCAAGCAGATCAGCCGGGAGCCGTCCGGTCAACCCATAGATAATCGTCATGCCCAGAGCATAGAGATCGCTGTTGTAGCGAGGTTTGCCCACAAGCTGCTCGTGAGGAGTATAGCCCTGAGTACCAATGCCGACCGTCAGCGTAGTGGCTTGTCCGGTAGCCAGTTGTGTATTGATTTCTTTGACGGCACCGAAATCGATCAGCACAGGTTTGCCATCGCTGCGCCGCCGAATGATGTTTTCAGGCTTGATATCGCGGTGGATAACGTGGTGTTTGTGAACAAATTGGAGAATTTCTAAAATCTCTCGCAGTAGCTCAATGGCTGCCGCTTCAGTAAGGCGATCGCTTTGTTTGAACTCTAAACTGAGGGGTGTACCGTCTATTAGCTCTTGAACCAGATAAAATTCTTCCTCCGCCTCAAAAAAGTCCAGCAGACGCGGAATTCCCTCGTGCTGACCGAGCCGCCGCAGCGTTTTGGCTTCTGTTTCAAACAGGCGGCGAGCCACTTGTAAAAATTTAGGATCGCGGCTGGCAGGCTGGAGCTGCTTCACAACACAGCGGTTGCGCTGTGGCTGCTGCAAATCTTCGGCGACGTAGGTTTGGCCGAAGCCCCCCGCGCCCAAAGTTCGAATAATTTGATATCGCCCAGCCAGCGGCGTTTGTTGCATACCTTCTTTCAAATCAACCTGCCTTGATTCTGGCATACGCCATCCCCCCCGCTCAGCCGCCGCCGCTGAGTCAGGTTGCCATTATTCGCTAGAGTTGATCCAAAGCCACCGTCGGAGTTTGCATGTGATTACCGGAACGACTCAACTTTTGGGCGTCATTGGCCAGCCCGTCGAACATTCTCTCTCGCCTGTGATGCATAACGCAGCGATCGCGGCTTTAGGCGTCAACTTTGTTTATTTACCCTTGCCAGTGCCCAGCGATCGCTTACGAGCAGCTATTCAAGGCTTTGAAGCAATTGGGCTACGCGGGTTTAACATCACAATTCCACACAAACAGCAGATTATGCCTTTGCTGAGTGAAGTTTCTGATGTGGCTCAGGCAGTAGGGGCTGTCAATACCGTCTGGCGAACCGAGCAAGGCTGGAGCGGTACCAACACCGACATCACTGGCTTTTTAGCCCCGCTGCGATCGCATGATCTGCGCGGGCAAACGGCTTTAATTTTGGGCAATGGCGGGGCTGCTAGAGCCGTGGTCGCTGGCTGTGCCCAGCTTGGCTGCTCAGCGATTCAGGTAGTAGGCCGCAACCCGGCAAAGCTGGCGCAGTTTGAAGCAAGCTGGCAATCAGCAAAATTGCCACCCCCCTTGACGGTGCAGCCGTGGACGGCCTTGGCGACGCTTCTACCCCAGGCAGATTTAGTGATCAACACGACCCCTTTAGGCATGTCGCCGCAGATAGCAGCTTCGCCGCTATCTGCGGACTTAGCCGCTACCCTCAACCCCCAGGCGATCGCCTATGACCTAATCTATACGCCCAGCCCCAGCCAATTTCTCAAACAAGCTGCCCAGCAAGGCTTACAAACAATTGACGGGTTAGAAATGCTGGTACAACAAGGGGCAGCCGCGTTAGAAATTTGGCTAGGGCAACCAGCTCCAGTCGATATTATGCGGCGATCGCTGCGACAAGCCTTAAAGTTAGAAAACGATTAGCTTCGCCGAATCCATACTGAATTTTTGCAGGGGTGTTGTAGTTTATAGAGTCTGCTAAGATTGCCAAAAGACGATCGCTCAGTCAGCACTAGCAGCAAAAAACGGCTGGTCTAGGGGCGTCTCGCGGGGGCAAGTAACCGCCCGCACAGGTCAAGACAAACCGAATACGGTTGCTAATTGAGGCGACTCCAGGGCTAACCTGCCGCTCAAACAGGGTTAGATTAAAGAGAAAAATCAAGGCGATCGCCCACGACCAATCGCCATCAGTGAGATGACTGGGTGCCTACCAAATTCAGTTGTTTCCGGAGGACATAGCCGTCTCCCGATCTATGCTTGATCCTGCTTTCTGGCTGCTTAGCTGCACAAACTGCACCCAGCCCTCAACCCCAACTGCGGTTGCTACCTCCCCAACGCTTTGTAGCCCCCATCCGGTAGCAGCCAATTTGCCTCAGCCGATTTCAAGCTGCCCTGCTCCAGAAGCCACCCTAACTCCTGACTGGTCGCCTACGCAGACGATTCAATCGGCTGTTCACCTGTTGGCGGCTACCCCCAGCCTAAAATTTACCGAAAAAATAGCGGTTGCCACCGCCAAAACCAAGGCCACTGCCCCCCCGGAACCGCCAGCGACGGCTGCTAGCTCACCAGCGGCCACCCCACCACCAACCGCCCCGCCACCCCAGTCGCGCTTGCAAATCGGTAGCCAGGGAACTGATGTGCGGCAACTGCAAACAGTTTTACAACAGCTAGGCTACAACCCCGGCCCGGTCGATGGACGCTATCAACAGCTCACCCGCTCAGCCGTCATCGCTTTTCAGCAAGCCCAAGGACTCAACCCAGACGGCATTGTAGGGGCTGAAACCTGGGCCGCTTTAAGCCAACCTAGCCCCACCCCAGCGGGGTCAGCGCCTCAGCCGCCTAGAGCTTTAACCGATCCGCCGCTGTCAACAGCGATCGCAGCAACCGCCCCGCCGCTGCCAGCAACGACAGCAGCTCTCGAACCCAGTGAGGTGAATACCTTACCCCCCGTTAACCGTCCCACCACCCAGCCGCCCCTGCCGTTGACACCCCTCGCTGCCGCAGATATAAGCGAAGATGATCCCAAAGAACGCTGGATTTTGGTTTGGGGAATTGTGCATATCGGTGGCTGGATTTTGATTGCCCAGCAAACCTCCGGCAGCGTGATCCACCTCAGTCGTCTAGGGAAAAAGCTGGGTAAATTGCGCCAGGTCGAAATTTTGCCGAAACTCAGCCGCCCCCCCAAACGGCGATCGCCCGTCGTTCGTAGCAGCACCAATCGAGTCTTGTGGGCCAGTTTGCCCAGCGGTGAGTCGCTCGCTAACCTAGAAGGGGAAACGCAGGTAGTCACTTTACTCACAAACGATCTGTATACAGGCGAGTCCTATCGTTACTCTTTAATTGATGACGCGGCTGGTCGTTTTGTTCTTAGAAAAGACGAGTTGCGGCTGATCAACCACCGCTTTAGCGAGGCGGATGTCAATACCCACCACGAGGTCGTCGTCCGCCGCATCGACAGCGCTGGTAACCCTGTCGATCAGCGCTTTGAAATTCACTGGAAGCCCTCACACCCCCCTACCCGGCAACCCTTTTCGCCGCTGATGGCCACCTAGCCTCTAACCGTTGGCGGTTCGTTGCCCGCCGATGACTTCACTATTCTTAAGATTGTGCGCAGATTGCCAGACGGTAAAGCTGAGCTGTTTTAACCTGTAAATCAGAAGTCTTTTTTCTGGCTTAGTTCTCGCTTATGCTGACTCAAATTGTCCGTCCGATGGTAAGAACCCAAATTCGGCTTTTAGCGGGTAGCCACGCAACTCGCCCTGTTTTGGTGAAAACCATTGCCCAGTGGCTAGGGTTCTTGGGCGTAGAAGCAAAAGTGACCCAGCTAGCCGCCAATGCCCACCAAATTCAGGTAAGTTTAACGGTTGGCAAGCCAGATGCTTGTGACGGGAACGATTGGGAAAAAATTCTGCAACATCTGCGCTGCGACGCCAGCGAAAAAAGCGACCTACAGGCGATCGCTGGGTTTACGGCCAAACAGCAGTCACAGCTACAACGACTGCTTGCCTACGTGATTCAAGTGGGTAATCCTGAAGAATCTCTTGACTGGTCAGCTATTGAGCCGCAGCTACAAACAATGGGATTTGAAGCGTCTCTGATTGCAGGCATTGGAGCGGCTCTTAAAGTGCCGCAATCGTTAGACTTGCTGATGGAAACGCTCGAAGACGATGTCGCGGCTGTGGCCTTACCCAAAGCGGTCAGCATTGCACTGCTCGATCGCAAAGTCACCCCTTCTGAAGATAGAGCGTTATCAGCCCTTATTGCTGCCCTCTAGCCCTGCTAGCGCTCATAGCTAGCTTGCTGAACCGATATATAGCAGTCATCACCCGCCTTAAGCCCCTCAAATAGCTAAAAGCCCTGACGCCAAAGCGTTTATTCCGCCCTCTAGCCTCATGCTTCTGCCTTTAGCTAAGCTGTACGCCACACTGGACGTTAGCATCACCCTAGCGCAGTTAGCCAGGTGATTGAGTCCGCTGTTTGGGATGAGCAGAGACGCTTTTGGGTAGCGGAAACATCACCTGCCATTTGCCCGTTATCGGATCCCGTTGGGAAACAAATGGATTGTTTTTGAGGGGGGCGCAGCTGGGTTTTGCCATGACAGCAGACTCCGAAAAATAATGAATTAATCAACAACGCGAATACGACCTTGCCGTAACCATTCGTGTACCTTACTCACCAACACTGACTGCCGCGAGCTTAACGCCGACTGGTTACCCAACAGACGCATCAGCAACCACTGATGCTGACGAGTAATCTTGCGAGAAAGGCAAATTTCGTCAACCAGTTGTTCAAGCGCGGAAATCGGAAGTGTGGTTTGAGCGTACATAGGTGGTAGAGCCGATAATCTGGGGGGATGATCTAAGTATTGAGGGTTTAAGCGAAAATTTCCGTGATATCAGGGTGGTCTTAGAGTGACAATACTGCCAGTAAAGCGTGACACATGGGTCAGAGCAGCGTGATTTGCCCAGCCGCCGCGAGTGATGTCGATCACGAAAAGTCGCCAAACGCCCCCACGCTATTGCCTTAATCCAGCGATAACGCTAGCCTGCCACGCTAAAAGTCAACCATCCTTTGATCACGTCCTCTTGAGAAAGTTGTCTATGACTTTTCCGAACCATTCTGAGCAGGGTCAATTTGCGATTTTTAGCGAAGCACTTGCAGGCGATCGCCAACGGCTATGGCTAACTCAGGCGGCTACACAGGAGGTTTTGCGCTGGTGCGATGTCTTATCAGGCTGGCAACAAACGCCAGCCCTGCGCCAGCTATTTAGCCAGTTTTTAGCCGATAGACCTTATGCGGCTTTCTTCTGGGAGACGCCTCCTTTAAGCGAAGTAACCCTGCTCCACCCCTTTGAATGCTGCGTTATTGACAGTCCTCAACTAGCCACAGCAAACGCCGAACCGCAAGCCTTCGCCGACTATATTCACCCCGAAACATGCGATCAGGTTGAGGCGTTCCCCAACTTAAAGGGCGATACGTTACTGGTCGTTCCTTGCCAAAACAGCCAACAGCAACACTATGTGCATTTAGCAGCCTTTTTAAGATCGGCACCGACGCAACAAGTTCATGCCCTCTGGGCAACCGTTGGCCGTAGGGCTAGCCAGCTCTTAAACGAACAGGGTAGACAACCGCTATGGATTAGCACATCCGGGCTAGGTGTCTACTGGCTCCACGTCCGGCTAGATACCTTTCCCAAGTACTACCGTCACTTGCCGTATCAAGCCATGCCAGCGACACAGTAACCGCCCAAACGATGGCTGAAGGCAGAAGGAAAGCTTTTCTGTCGGAGGCTTGCGGCTATTTGAGCATCTCAACGCGGGTAGCGACAGCAGCAAAAGAGTAGACAAGCCCCAGGACGATACCCCGCTGCTGTCTACTCAGCTTGTTTGCAAAGCTGTTAGCGGCAATCGGCGTTGACGATAGCGCTACAGCATTAGGGAAAAAGCAGTTAGCCAGGAATGACCTGCACCATCAAAGCTCGCTTATCGAGCGATTGGACTTTGCCTGCTTCACCTAGATCTTGAACTACCCGATCGAGCAGTTCGGCAGCGCGATCGCGGTGCTGGTGTTCCCGACCGCGCAGGCGAATCAAAAACTTGACTGAATCTCCTTTGCCGAGCCACTGAATAGCCTTCTCAATCCGTAGCTTGTAGTCAGATTCGCCAATGTTGGGGCGAAGCTTGACTTCTTTTACCGTCGGTTTAGAACTTTGGCGCTGTCGCTTTTTCTGCTGATACTGATGCTTGCCATAGTCCAAGATTTTAGCAACTGGAGAATCCTTACCCTGGGAAACCACTACCAGGTCAAGACCCACTTCTTCAGCCAGCCGTAAAGCATCGCGAGTATCTACTAAACCGCGATTGTTATTCTCATGGTCAATCAAAAGAACGTGAGGAGATTTGATTTGGCGGTTAATCAGCTGTTGCTTGACTATGATTGCTACCTCTTAAGCGCGACAATGCATTTTTTAAAAATAATATTAGCTTAGCCTAGCATTGATGCAACCCCCTCACAGGGTGTACTATCCCAACCTGGCGATCGCCCCAGCGCTAGCAACAAAGGCTTTAGGAGGCTCATCGTAGATTTTTTGCTGCGCACTATAAAAAGCAACCACCGCCACCGCCAACCGCAGTTGAGGGCTGATTTTACCTACCTTCTAGCCGCCAGCAGCGATCAAATCTAGCCGCCGCGCCTTCAAATCAGCAAACGTGACAAAATTTAGAATTATTTAAAATCTGGTCAACCCGCTTTTGGGGCACCCAAGCGATCGCTCAAGTACGTACCGCATGTTCGTCGGGCACAATCTGCGAACCATACCGCCTAGCATAAACCTGAGTAAACTCTGCGCCAAAAAACAAGATCTGAGCTGAATAGTAAATCCAGGCCAGCAAAATCACAACCGACCCGGCTGCGCCATAAGTAGAGCCAAAGCTGCTATTGCCCAAATAAAGGCCAATCAAAAACTTGCCCAACGTAAACAAAACGGCTGTGATCAGCGCTCCTGTGGTCACGTCTCGCCAAGTGACTTTGACATCCGGCAAATACTTAAAAATCATGGCGAAAAGCAAAGTAACCACGCCAATCGAAAGCACAATATTAACAATTTGCCACAGCCAGCTCAAACTCCCTATCCACCCGTTTAAAACCGCACTCAGCCCCGCTAACGCCGCACTCAGCACCAGCGAAACCAATAGCAAAAAGCCAATTACCAAAATCATGGCAAATGACAAAAAGCGTTTGCGCACTAGGTTCATTACTCCTTCAGTGGGCTTAGCTTTCACATTCCAAACCTGATTTAGCGAAGCTTGCAATTGCACAAAAACACCGGACGCCCCAAATAGCAAAACGCCCAAACTTATCAGTGTGGCAATTAGACCACTGTTAGAAGCTGGGCTATTGGCGTTTTGCAGCGCGGTTTCAATCACAGAAGCGCCTTCTGGGCCAACTAAGCCTTGAATTTGATTGATAATTTGGGTTTGCGCTGCACTTGCGTCAAAAACCATACCAGCGATCGCAATCACCAAAATTAGCAATGGAGCCAGGGAAAAAACCGTGTAGTAAGCCAAAGCCGCTGCCAGACGCGAAGCATCGTCGGCTTGCCATTCCTGGAAGGTTTCTTTTAACAACCGCCACAAGCGCTTGAAACTCATCATTAGTTGTGCAGTGCTGATTAATCTTACTTAGTTGACTGTAATTTTTTGGTAGCGGGCTCTGGCTTCTAGATAAATACCGTAGGCCACCAACCCCAAGGCCACCAACCCCAACAGCCAAGGCCCATAGGCTTGCTGCTCTAGGGTTTGTAGCGCTCCTGAAAGCCCCCGTGCCTGATCAGGATTGGCTGTAATGGCCGCTTTGATCAAAAAGCCGCCGATAATGACAAAGGTAATGCCCCTAGCGGTATGCCCCATACGCCCTAGCCGAATGGCCCAGGTTCGCTCGTTGGCGCTCATCTCTGCCCAGCTTAGATGTCGTCTAAATTTGGCCGAAAAAGCTTCATAAAAGTGATAGCAGGCAACGCCCAGCGTAATCACACCAGCGGTAGCAACTAACCACTGCCCAAACGGCTGCGACATCAGCCTAGCAGTCCAATCGCGGGTTGAGCTTTCACCCGAAGAACTACCTGATCCCATCAATAACTGAATGGCACTGATGCCAAGGCCGCCATAGACGACGCCGCTACACAAATAGCCTAAGCGTTGAACCAACCCTTTGCCGTCTGTGCCCTTGTTTTCAATATCTAAAAAAGCACCCGCAAAGCGGTAAATGGCATAACCAAACAACCCGGCTGTAATTAAAACCAACATTAATTGGCCGAAAGGTTGACCCAAAACAGTGGTCAAAACGCTTTTCGTATCAGCCGTTTTGCCACCTACGCCCAAAGCTGCTTGCGCGGCCAATAGACCGATCAAGGCGTAAACAATCCCTTTTACAGCTATCCCTAAACGGCTGGCCGTTTCTATCCAACTGGCTTGTTGAGAATTCATCCAGAACCCCAGTGTTTGAGTACTTCCAAACCGTATAGAAAGTAAGAGGAACCGTCATCTACCGAGGGTAACAGGCGATCGCTGGCTGAGCCTATCGATTGATATAAGTTTGCACGTTTGCGATCGCTTCAGTAGCGTAATAGTCGTCGGGTCGTTGGGCTAACGCTTGCTGAAAGAAATCGAGCGCTCTGGCGTAGTCGCTGCGCTCAGTTGCATCGTAACCCAGTCGCATAAAGCGATCGTAGGCCGTTTCTTCCCCCGTAACCGCGCCCAATCCGGCATCACCGTCTTGTAAACCGTTGACGACATTCCAATAGGCGATAGTGGCCTGACGGTCGTTCGGGCGTTCATAGAGAGCGCTTCTAAAGTAGGAACGAGCCGTGAGATAATCTTCGCGTTGCTGAGCCGCATAGCCTAAGCGCATATAACGGTCGTAAGTGGTTTCGCCGCTATAAGCCGTCGTGGGGGGTACAGCGGCGTCAGCCTGACCCACCGTGGCATCAGCGCCTGACCCAACGGCTAAATAAGTCTGCACATTGCGCAAAGCCTGAGTGGCGTAATAATCTCCTGGCCGTTCTTGCAGCGCTTGTTGAAAATAGTTTTGCGCTGTCTGGTAATCTGCCGCATCCGTAGCGTCGTATCCCATCTCCATGTACTGGTCATAGACGGGTAGATTTTGGCCGCTTTGGTTCATCGCGTCTACCACATTCCAGTAAGCAATAATGGCGGCGCGATCGTTAGGGTTAAAGTAAAGCGCGTTGCGAAAGTAAGTTGCTGCTGCCTGGTAGTCATCGCGCTGCTGCGCGGCATAACCTAAGCGCATGTACTGGTCATAGTTAGCGTCATCACTTAGCTCAGCCGTTTGCTTGCTATTAGCAGAAAGGGCTGCTGTTGGGGGAGCTGCCAAAGCGGTTGATGCTGAAAGCGTTAATACAAATAAAGTGAGTGGAAATGACTTTGTCAGAAACTTCAAATTCATCAGTCTGGATATTTTCAATATGCACAAACAATCAAACGGATTGTTAACTTAGCTTATTTATTTCTTCACGCTGGCATAACGGCTTATCGATAGATTTTTGCTGCTTTGCATCACCCTTTGGACTTAAGAGGATATTTGAAAAATATCTGCTGTGTAGTAAAACGGCTTAGATCCCCCTAAATCCACCTTAAAAAAGGGGACTTCCGAGCCGATCCCCTCTTTTCGCGGGTAGTAGGGAAGATCGATGATTACCTAAAATCATAACTATTGGCTTTTCAAACACTCTCTAAATAGCTGAATAATTTGTGTTTAAAAGCTGAAATTTGCTGCTTCTGTAGTGGCAAAGCGATCGCCCCAGCGGTGAGCTTTTTCTGAGCTAGCAAACGGGGGAGTGGCCACGAGTAAACGGTTGTTAGCTACAGTTAGCTGTAGGTTAGTGTTTTTCCAGATGGTTGGGGTTAGCTGTTGAGCCAACTGTTTGCCTGGGATGGTCGTGTTGGCAGCGATCGCCTGATGAGCGATAAAATGACGCGTTAACCCAAATCCGGTTGTAAAAGTAGTTGCAGCAAGCGCGATCGCGCTTAGTAAAAAATAGCTAGAATTTAGCTGCCCAATAGGCTGAACATTCGAAGCATTTTGTCTTAACATCGATTTATTCTAAAATTTTGAGTCGGTCAGAACGCTGTCTGGATCGTCAACTAAAATTTGTTTTTTTTCATCCACCTCAAGCGCCGATAAAGCCTCTGACTAAAGAGTGATTTAGCAAACGGTTACCGTAATCCCTGCCAAATCAAGATTAAATATCTAACCTTTGCCAGAAGACAATTCCAGACGACGAGTTGTAGCTTTTGGCTGCTCCTGTTTTCCGTCTGAGCTAATCCCTATTTCAGAGGTACCGTTTTGGCTGCCGTCTTATCTTTGCTGCTGGTTTTAACCCTCTCTATGTTGATTACGCGAGTTGCCACCGTTGCCCTCATTCATACCGGGCTTTCTCACGGGATTGCGCGTTTTCAAGCTCGTTCTGCCTTTACCAATGCTGGCTTCACCACTCAAGAATCTGAAAAAATGGTCAACCACCCCGTACGGCGACGCATCATTATGGTGCTGATGCTAATGGGAAATGTGGGGATTGCCACGGTCATTTCGTCTCTGATGCTGACTTTTTTAGACAACGGTGGCAATGTCAACTGGGGGCAGCGGCTATTGCTATTGGCCGTCGGTTTGGGCGTTATCTGGCTATTAGCCAGTAGCCGCTGGGCAAATCGATTAATTGCTCGCCTAACCTATTGGATTTTGAAAAAGTACACGAAGCTCGACGTGCGAGATTATGTCAGTTTGCTGCGGCTGGTGGGAGATTATGGGGTGACAGAGTTTGCCGTTGAGGAAGGCGATTGGTTAGCCAATCAAAAGCTATCGGCTCTGCGGCTTAACCAGGAAGGCATTATTATTTTAGGCATTCAGCGGCACAGTGGCCGCTATATTGGCGTACCTCAAGGGCATTACTTTGTGCGTCCCAAAGATACGCTCATTTTGTATGGCCGCTCCGACGTATTAGCCAGTTTAGATGAGCGAAACTCCGGGTTGGGAGGTGAGTTAGCGCACCAAGCCGCGATCGCCCGCCAAAAAGCTATTATTGCCGCTCAAGACCAAGAAGAATCTTCATCAGCAGACGATCTTGCGTCCGACGATTCGCCTACAAAAAAACAGCCTCCCTCAGTTGAGAGAAGCTGTTGATCTCAGTCAGTCAGTCGTCAATCTAACCGTTGCTCAAGGGTTGACCTAGCGAGCTTCAGTTCCCTGGTTAGGAGATCCGGCTTTTCTGCCTTTGTCACCAGGCGCTTCAGGCTTGGCACCTTCGCGAACATCAGCATCACGCTCACCTTGACCCGTACGACGAGATTCGGGTTCTAACGGAGTTTGCTTACCTTCTTTATCTGCTTCAGACATATTGTTCTCCTTTACACTTTTAGATTTAGTTTTTTCAGAGGTTTATGAGTGAATTTCATAAACTTCTCTTTACGCTTAATCAGCTTATCGGAGATAACTGTTCACTAGCGTCTGTCTCTAGATATATCCTTTTGCCCTCTATCAGACGGCAGGGGATCGCCCAAATTACCAGATAAAAAGCTCTTTTTTAGCTGGGATCTGTCATAACGTTCGTCAGTTTACTAAAATCTTGGCTGACAAAAGTTCCTAAAAAACAACAGGTTTACAATAACTTTAAAATCAAAAACCTATTTATGAAAACCTCTTAAAAATAAGCCACAAAAATCATGAAATAGCGGTCTGAGCTACGTAATATTTGAGCTTACTTTGTAGATAACTATTAGTTGGCATTAAAGTCAGATGGTGCAAGCAACTTACTCATAAAGGTAGAGGTTTTCTTGAGTTGATGTGATTAGTATTTATCTAAATCGTCAAAGCCTTATTGACCATGAAAAATCACACTATTTTTTATCAACTGATTAACACCAACGGCAAGCTGCGATTAAAGCTTTGGGAACCCAGTTCCACCGTAAGTCGCCAAGGCCCCCGTCATCGGTTTGCTATTAACTATCTGGTTTCTTCTGAGCTAGAAGCTCAACAACTGGTAGCTCAGTATGTCAGAGACAATCGTGCCAAAGCCCGTTGCTTAGCTTAAGAAAGTGCTTTACGGCCCAACAGGGTGCTCAACTTTAAGATTAACGTCAGGGTGCTTTACCACAACCCTTTATTCAGCTATATTTGTCTAGCTTTCAAGCGCTTTAACTCGGTCACGCTGCTATTAAGGCCAGGGTAGACAAAATCTGACCTGTCACTCACCGAGTTTTATATCCAAAAAAATTTTCTATTTTTCGACCGAATGAAACTGGTAACCGATCCAGCGATCGCTTTGAAGATTAGTCGCATGAAAGAGCGAGTTCGCTGGCGGCATCCGTTTATTCTCAAACGCGAGATTGATCAGACCCAGCTAGTTATTGATGGGGCTGAACTGGATAATCCTGATTTTTCCTTTTTAGTCATTGGCGATAGCGGTTCAGGGTACCACCGGGGCGACAACCCCCAACGCCGAGTGGCCAAAAGTTTGCTGAGCCAGCAGCAGGCTTGTCGCTTTATTCTCCACACAGGCGACGTTATCTATTTGGTAGGCTCTAGCGAGCAGTATCCGCAAAATTTTATTCGACCCTACCGCGAGTTTTTAGTCGGTGGTGAAAACCCTCAGCAGATCGCTTACGATCGCATGGTTTTTAACTATCCCTTTTTGCCTGTTCCGGGCAATCACGACTATTACGACCTGCCTTTTGTCTTTGGCGCGATCGCCCAAACCTTTTTACCCGTACGGCGACTGCTGCGCTATCAGCTAGATCTCGATGTCGGCTGGCACGGTTCGCGCAAAGGTGACGCCTATGCCAAAGCCTTTTTAGATTACTTGCTGAATAAAGACGGCGAACCCCTAGCCCGTCACCTCGATCGCCACTACACTGCCAAAACCTCAACCCAGCGCTGTCTCCGCTACCAGCCAGGTCACTTTACCCGTCTGCCCAACCGCTACTACAGCTTTCGTGTGGGCGGTATTGACTTTTTTGCGCTCGATTCCAACACGTTTAACGCTCCCCTACCGCTAGAAGACCTAGAAGTCTGGCAAATTACCCATCAGCAGTTGATTGCCCGTCGTCAAAAGCTTTTAGCCACTCAGCAAAGTTTACTCAACCAGGCAACAGACCTAGAAAGCCAGCCCGACGCTGCCGACAGTGACGAAGCCAACGACCTCTACAGCAAAGTCGAGCAAATCGAAGAACAAATTCGCGATATTGAAAAGCAGCTCAACGCCGACCAAAACTCGTCTGATGTCGATACTGAGCAGCTCCACTGGTTGCAAACTCGCCTCATCGAATCTTGGCAAGATCCCGCCGTTAGAGGTCGGGTGCTGTATTTTCATCATCCCCCCTACGTCACCGAAGCAACAAAGTGGTACCAAGGTCAAACCCTAGCCATTCGCTATCGGCTGCGGCAGGTGCTCGACCAAGTGCAGCAGGCGCTAGGCGATCGCCCACCCGATCAACCATTAGTTGATTTAGTCATTTCAGGTCATGCCCACTGCTTTGAATACCTCCGCACTGAAGCCACCGGACACGCCGATGCCAACCTCAACTGGGTTGTCTGCGGCGGTAGCGGCTACAGTCTACGGCGACAGCGCCCCGAAGGCGCTGTACTCACCGAAATTTTGGCTGACGACCAGCCCCAAATAGTGGCCAAGTCTCACTGCTTTGCCGGACGCAATGGTCACGGTTCGCAAAAGCGACATCCCTTCTCGTTTTTGCGAGTCGATGTTCAGGCGGGTCAACCCGTCAAAATCATCTTGCGTCCCTTCATCGTAGAGCGCCATCATCGCCAGTGGAAAGAATACGCCCTGCCGCCTATTAACCTCTAGGGCTAACGATTTACCCCTGTAGCATGAGGTGCAATTTTTAGCTGCACAGTATGCTGATGCACGGCTTTAACAGGAAAAACTTTATGAAGGGGCTTAAGGGCAAAAACGTTTTGGTCACGGGAGCGTCTACTGGCATCGGACGGGCGATCGCCGTTCGGTTTGCCCAAGAAGGCGCTAACGTGGCCATCAACTACTACAGCGGTGAAGAAGAAGCTCGCCAAACCCAGGCGCTCATTGATCAAGCCTGTGAGCAAATTCAAGGATGCGGCGTTAAAGATCAAGTCATTCAAGCCGACGTTTCTCAACCAGACGATGTCGCCAACATGTTTGAGCAAACCCTAGCCAGCTTTGGTGACTTAGACATTTTGGTCAACAACGCGGGCATTCAAATGCAAGGCCCCTCCCACGAAATTGACCTCGACAAATTTGATCGAATGCTGGGGGTCAACCTCAAAGGGGCTTACCTCTGCGCCCGCCGAGCCATCCAGCATTTTTTGGCGCAGGCTAAACCGGGGGTGATTATCAACAACTCCAGCGTTCACGAAATTATCCCTCGCCCCCAATATGTCGGCTATTCCATTAGCAAAGGGGGCTTAGAAAATATGACGCGGACGCTAGCCCTAGAGTATGCACCGCAAGGCATTCGCATTAATTCAATTGGCCCCGGTGCTACAGCAACGCCTATCAACGATTGGGCTAATAACGTCGATGAGCGAGCCAGGGTAGAATCTCACATTCCGATGCGTCGAGTCGGCAACCCCGAAGAAATGGCTGCCGCTGTTGCCTTTTTAGCCTCCGATGAAGCTAGCTATATTACTGGTCAAACTCTATTTATCGACGGTGGCTTAACCCTCTATCCCGATTTCTTAAAACCCTGGTCTTAAGCAAGGGTAGACAAAGGATTGCCCCCACCTTTCGCCGGATGCAGACGCCCTCAGGGACTGTTAGTTTTTTAACAGCTATCCCTCAAATCCACCCATCGAACTATCGGTTTAACCACCCCACCGTCATCCCTAACCCCTAAACACTAAACTATGGAAACTCTCGTACAACAGTTCAAGCAATTAGCCGTAGATGACCAGCTCGCTATTCTCTGGCAAACCTTTAGTCAGATGGAAAAAGCCGAGTCTGTCGAAACTTCTCAGCAGCTCACCCCTCAGACCGCGCAGCTTTTTTTGCAAGATCTGCTTCAGGTTGATCAGTCCAACCAGCTCGCTATCATCCGCGACATTGTCGCCAGAGCAGATACTCGGTTTGGCCGTGGCTACAGCAGCCTCGATCGCAATATGCAGCTTGCCTTCTGGTATGAACTTGCTCAAACTTTGAGCGAACGCAATACGCTTGTTCCACCAGCCGACTATCAGCTTGGCGACGAAGCTGAAGGCGTTTGGCGATCGCTGCAAGCACTCAGTGCCCCAGAAAAAGCTACCTTTGCCAAGACGGTTATCTCGTCAATGGGTTCAGACGTCGCCGAACTTCCTGTGGTTTAGGTTCGCGATCGCTTGGCTCAACTGGCCATCTAAAGACTGTTTTGTTTGCCTAAACTCAGGTGTTAGCGAGTCGTCTTTTCTGCCTGGGTTTAGCCAGCCTTAGCCCGCCGCAGCGGGACTTGGCGACAGGCAAGGCTCAATGGTCATCAAAATTGATTCGCTCAGAGCGGCATAGTCATAGCCTCCTTCCAAGCCAAACAAAATGCGGGGCGTCACGTTCAGGCAATACTGGGTAAACACGCCATAATCAGCCGGACGCAGCGAAATATTAGCCAGCGGATCGGCCTGGTTAGCGTCGTAGCCAGCACTCACAATCAGCAAATCAGGCTGAAAGGTTTGCAACGCTGGTATAACCTGCTGCTCAAAAAGCGGCTGATAGTCTGACAGCGTACTGCCCGCTGCCATCGGCACATTCAAAACGTTGTTGTGCAAACCCGTTTCTTGCGATCTGCCCGTACCGGGGTAGCAAGGCGACTGGTGAAAAGAGGCATAAAAAATGTCAGGATTAGCCTCGACTAGCGCCTGCGTGCCGTTGCCGTGATGCACATCCCAGTCAAGAATAGCGACTCGCTGCACGGCAGGCAGCGTTAGCCCATAATGAGCCGCGATCGCCGCGTTAGCAAAAAGGCAAAACCCCATACCGCGATCGCGCACCGCATGGTGTCCGGGCGGACGCACCAGGGCAAAGGCAGGTCGCCCCGTCTGCATGACCTGATCCACCCCATCTAGCCAAGCGCTCACCGCCAGCAGCGCTACCTCATAGCTGCGGGCAGACACCACTGTATCGCCATCTAAATGTCCACCACCCGCTGCACAAAGCTGTTTAAGCGCGGCTACATAGCGCGGGTTGTGCATGCGCTCTACCCAGTCTGTCGTATCTTGCCGATCGCTAGGCGATCGCCAGTCGAGTTGCGCCGACCAGCTCGCCTGCTTGAGGGCTGCCGTCACGGCGGTTAACCGCCCTGCATTTTCGGGGTGGTAGCTGCCCGTATCGTGCGATAAAAATTGGTCTGAGTAAATAACAGGAAAAGCTTTCATTGCCAAGGGTTCAGACTAAATCAATCAGACGCTTAAACGTCCTACTCCTACCCTAGCTCACCCACTGGCTTCCCCATCGCAGCGGGGATAAATGTGATAGAATATTATACGCAGCAACGAAATATTTGCAAATATTCAGCGACTAAATCGCATTATCGCCAAAAATCGACGTTTAGCTGCTGAATGCTTGAGATTTTGGAGTTTTTTACTGTATGAGCACCCCTCAAGAGCGGATCGTCCCCACAGATCTGCGCAATGAGATGTCTCGGTCTTACTTAGAATACGCCATGAGCGTTATCGTAGGCCGAGCTTTGCCCGATGCCAGAGACGGTCTCAAGCCCGTGCATCGCCGTATTTTGTATGCCATGCATGAGCTAGGGCTAACGGCAGATCGCCCCTTCCGTAAGTGCGCCCGTGTGGTGGGGGAAGTGCTCGGTAAGTATCATCCCCACGGAGATACGGCGGTTTATGACGCCCTAGTGCGCATGGCTCAGGATTTCTCTATGCGATCGCCGTTGATTAACGGCCACGGTAACTTTGGCTCGGTGGACAACGACCCGCCTGCAGCCATGCGATATACCGAATGTCGATTGCAGTCTCTCACCAGCAACGCCCTGCTGCAAGACATCGAATCTGAAACCGTTGATTTTATCGACAATTTTGACGGTTCTCAGCAAGAACCCATCGTTCTACCAGCCCGCATCCCTCAGCTTTTGCTCAATGGCTCGTCAGGGATTGCGGTAGGCATGGCCACCAACATTCCTCCTCACAACTTAGGTGAGTTAATCGACGGCGTAATTGCTCTGATCCGCAACCCAGAGATTACCAACGCTCAGCTCATGAGCTATATCCCAGGGCCAGATTTCCCGACGGGTGGGCAAATTTTAGGCACCAACGGCATCTACGAAGCCTATACAACCGGAAGAGGCTCCGTTACCATGCGCGGAGTCGCCACCATCGAAACGCTGGAGCATCGCGGTCGCCCCGATCGCGAAGCCATCATTGTCACCGAACTGCCTTACCAAACAAACAAAGCAGCGCTGATCGAAAAGATCGCCGACATGGTAAATGAGCGGCGCATTGACGGCATTTCTGATATTCGAGATGAGAGCGATCGCGATGGTATGCGAATCGTCATCGAGCTAAAGCGCGATGCTTATCCCCGTGTCGTCCTGAACAATCTTTACAAGCAAACGCCGCTGCAAAACAACTTTGGCGTTAACATGCTGGCGCTGGTCAATGGAGAGCCTCAACTACTCGGTCTAAAGCAAATGCTAGAAGTCTTTTTAGACTTCCGCATTGAAACAATTACCCGCCGGACGCAGTTTGAGCTACGCAAAGCCGAAGAACGTGACCACATTTTGCAGGGCTACCTCATCGCCCTGGAAAACTTAGACGCCATTATTAGCCTAATTCGCCATGCCGCTGATGCCCCCATCGCCAAACAAGAACTGATCGAATCTTATGGCTTGTCGAGCAATCAAGCTGACGCTATTTTGCAAATGCAGTTGCGTCGGTTAACCGCGCTAGAAGCTGAAAAAATTCAGCAAGAACACGAAGCGCTGCAAGAGAAAATTGCTGACCTGCAAGACATCCTGGCACGGCGAGAACGCATTTTAGACATCATTGAAACCGAGTTAGGTCAGCTCCACACCACCCATAACAATCCACGCCGAACCATCATTGAGCAAGCCGAAGGAGAACTCACCGATATCTCCCTGATTGCCAACGAGCAGGTTTTGATTTTGCTGACTGAGCAGGGTTACATCAAGCGGATGCCTGTAGACACCTTTGAAGCGCAAAGTCGAGCGACTCGAGGTAAGTCGGGCACCCGCATGAAAGAAGACGACGTGATCGAGCACTTTATTACCTGCTGCACTCACGACAACGTCCTCTTTTTTAGCGATCGCGGTGTGGCTTACTCAGTGGCGGCCTATCAAATTCCGGTCGGTTCGCGTACCGCTCGGGGCATTCCCGTCGTGCAAATGCTGCCCATCCCGCGAGATGAAAAAATTACCTCTGTTCTAGCGGTTTCTGAGTTTACAGATGATGACTACCTAGTCATGCTGACCCAGGGCGGCTACGTCAAAAAAACGGTTCTTTCTGCTTTCAGCAATATTCGAGCCAATGGCCTAATTGCCGTTTCTCTAGAAGAAGGCGATCAGTTGCGTTGGGTGCGGCTAGCCAAAGAAAGTGACAGCATATTGATTGGCTCACGCCAGGGGATGACGATTCATTTCCAAGCTGATCAAACCCAACTGCGACCGCTAGGACGGCCTACCCGTGGCGTACGGGCAATGTCGCTGAAAGAGGGAGATGAACCCATCAGCATGGACATTCTCCCTGCTCAGGTAGTGGCTAAAGTAGCGCAAGCCAACGAAATTGAAAGTGACGAAGAAGCTGAAGAACTGGAATTTGATTCTAGCAACCAGGCAGGGCCTTGGGTTTTGGTCGTGACTGGCGGTGGCTTGGGCAAGCGGGTGCCAGTTTCTAAGTTCCGACTGCAAAATCGAGCGGGTATGGGCTTACGGGCTATCAAGTTCCGCAAAGACCAAGATCACCTGGTAGCTTTGCGCATTGTCAATGAAGAAGACGAAATGCTCATTGTTACCAGCCGTGGCATTATCATTCGTCAGGCTGTAGACGCCATTTCTATTCAGTCTCGGATGGCAACCGGGGTACAGGTGCAACGGCTCGATGGAGACGATGCGATCGCAGCGGTGGCTTTGGTACCGCCAGCAATCGAAGAAGAGGTTCTAGATGCCATGAGCGATTAGATTAACCTTGTTTGGTTGATCTACGCTCCTGCAGCGGCAAGCTTTGCTTAGATCTGCTTTGCTGGTTTAGCCGACGAGCAAAACAGATTGCCATAACCTGCTTCGCCTATAGCTAAAGGCAAACAGCAGATGGCAGCAGCAAAGCTTGTCTGTAGCGGCTTTTAGCAAGTTGAGTCTCTCAGCGCTAGGAAATACAGCCACAACAAGACTCAAATGGCAGGCTAGCGGTTGAAAGCGCTGGTCTATCATCAATCTAAGCTAAAGATAGAGAGTGTTTCACAAAGAAAGACTTTTGTCAATCAGCCAAATTCTCTATTTTTGTGAGATAAATTTATGATATTTAGCAGTTTAGCCAGATGACTTCCTCAGCCAATCGGGCATACTGTTAAGGAATATTTATATCTCCCATCTTGTTCATGACAAGCATGCACCGCTTGAATGAGCCTAATGTTGAGGCCAATTCTCTGGCGCTTTTTGCAGCAGCTACCGCTGATCTGATTTGCGAATACGACGCACAAGGCTGTTATGTAGCTGTCAATCCAGCGGCTATAGCCCTACTAGGTCTTCATACCCAAATGCTGATAGGCCAATCGCCGCTGTCACTCAGCCAGAGTGTACCCACCGCAGATCGGCTGGTGCTGCAGCAAATTCAGACAGAAGTCACTCAGGTACAGCGAACCAAAGAACACCTAAGGGTGATTCATATGTTTGCGACCGCTGCAGGGCCTAGGCTATATGATGTCGCCTATACGCCTATCCTGAATGCTGATGGAGAAGTGGTTCAAGTTTTCAGTCATGGCCGAGAGGTGACCCATTACCAAGCTTCGCCCTTTTTAGAAAAGTTATCGACAGCGAAGGCTTTGATCGGCATTGAAATGCCTGATCTCGATAGTCCCGGAACCCGTATAGCCAAAGGGGCTGAGCCATTAACCAGACGGTTATCCCTCAATGATCGTAAGCAAGCAGCTAACATTCGTCGCAGTGCCGAACTATTGCAACTGGTTTTAGACAATATTCCTCAATACATTTTTTGGAAAGATCGCAACTCGGTTTATTTGGGCTGCAATCGCAGATGGGCCGAAATGGCTGGCATTCAAGATCCAGAAGCGGTAATTGGCCTGACCGACGAAGATTTACCTTGGACTGAAGAGCAAAAAAGCTGGTATTTAGAGTGCGATCGCCAGGTGATGGAATCTGACATTGCCATGCTTAGCATCAAGCAGTCGCAGTTACAGGCCGACAATAGACTGACCTGGCGCGAAGTAAATAAATTGCCGCTTCACGATGCAACGGGTAAGGTGATCGGTCTTTTAGGCACTATCGAAGACATTACCGATCGCAAACGGGCTGAAGATTTGCTCAAGCAGTCAGAAGCCAAGTACCGCCAGCTAGCCCAGCGAGAAGAATTACAAAATCGCCTAGCCAGCCAAATTCGCCAGTCCCTCAAGCTAGAAACGATTTTGCAAACAGCCGTCCAGGAAGTTCGCAAAACCTTAGACAGCGATCGCGCCTTAATCTACCAGTTCAATGAAAACTGGCAGGGGACTGTTTTGGTTGAATCTGTAGCCAGCCCCTGGGGGTCTACTTTGGGAGCGGTTGAACCCGATCGCTGTTTTCCCGAAGCCTTGGCTGAGCGTTATCGGCAAGGGCGCGTTTTGGTGCTAAAAGATGTACAAAGCTCAAACTTACAAGCCTGTCACGTTGAGTTTTTACATCGCTTTCAGGTTCAGGCCAACCTAGTTGTGCCGATTCACACAGAAGATGTGCTGTGGGGCTTGCTGATTGTGCATCAGTGTCAAGCGCCGCGTGACTGGCAAGAAACCGAAATTGAGTTACTCAAATATCTTGCAGGGCAGCTTGGCGTTGCCATTCGTCAAGCGGCGTTGTACCAAAAAGCTAAGGAAAATGCCGCTGAAGCGCAAGCGCAAGCCTGTGCCCTGCAAGCTGCAATTCAAGAACTCAAACACACACAAGCCCAGCTCATTCAAACCGAAAAGATGTCCAGCCTCGGACAGCTCATTGCTGGGTTAGCACATGAAATTAACAACCCCGTTAACTTCATTTATGGCAACGTCAATCATCTTGAACAATACACCCAAGACCTGTTAGAACTGATTGACTTTTATCAGCAGCAGTATCCTGAACCCACCGCCGACGTTGAAGAAAAAATCGACGAGATTGACCTACCGTTTTTAACTGAAGACATTGCCAAAATTCTGCAATCGCTCAAGATTGGCACAAATCGCATTCGCCAAATTGTCTTGTCTCTCAGAAACTTTTCGCGCCTAGACGAAGCCGTAGTCAAATCAGTCGATATTCACGAAGGCATCGAAAGCACCATCGTCATCCTACAGCACCGTCTGAAGCCAACTTCAGAGCGCCGGGGAATTACCGTAAGCCGAGAATACGGCGATTTGCCGATTGTCGAATGCTTTCCCAGTCAGCTCAATCAGGTGTTTATGAACATCTTGAGTAATGCCATTGATGCGCTTGAAGACGCGATCGCTAAGGGACATTGGCAGCCAACAGCTTTAGACTCAGAAGATGAACAAGCCGCTGAGCAAGGGCCATGCATTTGTATTCGCACAGGGCTAGTAGACGGTCAAAAAGTGTCTATCGACATTAGCGATAACGGCCTCGGCATTCCCGAAACGTTGCGACAAAAAATCTTCAATCCTTTCTTTACCACCAAACCTATTGGCAAAGGAACCGGACTAGGACTTTCTATCAGTCATCAAATAATTGTCGAACGTCATCAGGGTCACCTTGACTGCTATTCTGCCGCCGGAGAAGGTACCCAGTTCCACATCGAAATTCCAATTGTCCAGGCCAACAATTTAGAAGTCACCCAAGCTGAAACAGCCAGATATCCCGACTAAGCGGTTGCCCGTTGCAAGTTGGAGAACTTAGCAATGTGCAGAATAGCATCGCCTTGATTCACTAAAGGATTGCGAGTACAACCAATCACCATTCCCTGGCAGGGCGACTGAATTTTGGCACTTTTGTTGCCAAAAGCATCCAGAATTAGCCCTAAAGGTTGCCGCTTTTGAACAACTTCGCCCAGCGCTACCTGCATGTGCAAAATGCCGCTGCGAGAAGCTCTCGCCCACTGAGTTTCTTTCACTTCAATAGACGGTTTTGGGCTAACGACCGTTTCCCTAGAAAGCATTTCTAAAATAGCCATTACTCGCAAAATACCCTCAACGCCAATTTGAATCGCTTCTGGGTCAAACCGCAAAGCTTCCCCAGCTTCATACAGCAGTACCGGGATGCCGCGTTGAGCAGCAGCTTGTCGTAGCGAACCGTCACGCATAGAAGACTGAATCATCAACGGCGCATTAAACGCTTTGGCACAGCGATAGGTTTCCGGATCGGCTAAGTTGGCTCGAATTTGAGGCCAGTTGCTGCGATGATGAGAAGCCGTATGCAGATCGATACCATGGGTGCAGCGCCTGACGACTTCGTGCATAAACAGGTGGGCTAATCGAGCCGCTAGCGAACCTCTAGGAGAACCCGGAAAAGAGCGATTGAGATCGCGGCGATCGGGCAAGTAACGAGACTGCTCAATAAAACCAAAAACGTTGACAATGGGCACCGCAATCAGGCTACCGCGTAAACGCTTGGGCTGAAGCTGAGTTAGCACCTGGCGAATAATCTCAACTCCATTAATTTCGTCCCCGTGAATTGCAGCACTCAGCCAGAGCCTTGGCCCAGGCTGAGCGCCGTTGATGACGGTAATTGGTAGACTGAGTTGGGTTTGAGTTGGTAAACGAGCAACGGGTAAATCGAGCTGCTGTTTTTTACCAGGTGGAATAGTGTATTGACCAATCTCAACCGGAAGCGCCAAGTTCTGCATCATCAGGCAGATTAGCTCAACAAGTTGAAGCGCTGTAACTGCGTTTCTATCAGCTTGGGTAAGGTTTTGTTGAGATCTGATTTGGTTGCAAAAACCACTCGATTGTGTCCCGGTAACTCAAAGGGAAATTGTCCCGCCATGTCGCTTCGTTCCATCTGTGCCAGCAAAATTTGCTCTGTGCGTTTGCATTGCAGGGCATAGCCCACCTCAACGCAAACCTTAGGGCTAGGCAGCATCTGTGTCGGGCTGCTTTCAAGCTGAGCGATTGGGGTGCCGTCTGCAATAAATAGTAAGCTGCGGCGGATCTTACGCATTAAAGTGCTGTTGAGCCGAATAGCCCCTTCGCTCAAACGGTGCGATTCTTCTAGGGTGATTTCAATTCGCGATCGCCGATTGAGTTTTTCTAAGGTTGATTGCACAGTATCCCTTAGCCAATTGCTAGACTCGGCATAGTCGGTTTGGTAGCACAAAAAGATAGTGGCATCCAGGTTGGCTAAAGTATCTTGCTTAACGAAGTAAATCTCGTGGCTAATCAAATCAATATTTGAGATGGCGTAGGTGCCACTGCCCTCAATGTAAAACTCGGTGCGATCGCCTTCTAAATAGCGCTGAAACCAGACAGACTTTTTAACTTCATCAGCGTCGTCTAAAAAATCAGCTCGCAAAGCTGACTTTAGCAGACTGTTTTTACTCAGCCGTAAATCATGAGGACGCTTTTCTAACTCTCGAGCAGGCTCATACTGCTCTAGATACCAAGCCTTAAGGGCAATGATTGCCATAGCCGACTGCCTTAACTGCCTCGCACACTTTACACCAACAATCTTTAAAACAACAACAGCACCCAACGCTACCTGAGTGACTTCCACCTGCTGCTTGATCTTATCTGGAGTTGCCTTGATTGAAAACTTCAGTTTTCCTGAAGAAGTCAACTGCATTGCTCCCGGTTACCTAAAGCTGGGAAGTGTCAGTTTTCAAGCTGGATGCTGTTGGTTCGGAACGAGACAGATCTGTAATTAACAGATGTTGTACCTCTTGACTAAAGTGAACATCGGCTTTTTAATCTGCCAGGGAAGCTATTGAGCTTCCATTTAATAGTAACTTGAAGAGTTGCCCCAAAAGCTGCCTGAAATCAAAGTTTACGATGGTTAACTATCTTCAAAAAACAGCCATGAACGAGAAACAAAAGCGTTGAATTCTTACCCAAAAAGAATTTAGATATTTGTTGATCAAAACAAATCGGTTCAACCCAAAAGTTGAATTCAATCATGCTTATCCGCCAACCCATCAACCCCCAATTTGCCTGATAGCTATTTTTGCTCAAACTGATCTTGCTTAAATCCAAAATGATGCAGCCAGACTTTGTTAGAGCAGCCGAGCAACTTTGCTGCCAACCGATTGCCAGCGGTAGACCCTTTGGCCTCAGTGAGCCAACTTTGGCCTTGGCTATTGCGCTTCTAGGGCTGGGGCAGTGGTTGGCGTAGTGGGTTCATCAGTGCGGCTGAAAGTGACAAATAAACCAATGGCCAACACAGCCGCTACCGCTACAGCAATCCCTAACGCTAATCCGGCAACGCGCTGGTTGGGAGCGTCTTTGGGATGGTTATAGACGTAACCGGCTTCTTCAGTAGCACGGGACTGAATGTGGGCTTGCTCGACGGCGGCGGCCTCAGTCTCTAAAGCTGCTCGGTTAGTTTCTTGCGTGAGGTCGTTGTTGGGGCTGTGAGAATGGGTCATGGCGCTGCCTAGAAATCGTCAACCGCAAAGCGGTTATTAGTAGTGTCTAGGTTAATTAAAGTCGGGCGATCGCACATCAACCCTAAGGTAGGCAGCGCCGCGTTGGGTGAAGTTACTGACGAGAGCGGTTATCTTTACCTGCCAAAGGCAATGATCAGCCTCTACAATTTTGGGAGAGATCTCCTAGATCTCAACCTTTAGCCAGTTTGCTGATTCTCTAATTTCACGACCCTATGGCGATTTCCACTTCTGTTTCTCAGTCTGACCTTGAAACTGCGGTTGAGCAGCGACGTAATTTTGCCATTATTTCTCACCCGGACGCGGGTAAAACAACCCTAACTGAGAAACTGTTGCTATACGGAGGGGCAATTCACGAAGCCGGAGCCGTCAAAGCACGGCGGGCGCAGCGCCATGCCACTTCTGACTGGATGGAAATGGAGCAGCAGCGAGGCATTTCAATTACCTCAACTGTGTTGCAGTTTGACTATCAAGGTTGCCAGGTAAATTTGCTCGATACCCCCGGTCACCAAGACTTTAGTGAAGATACTTATCGCACCCTGGCGGCGGCAGACAACGCCGTCATGCTTGAAGATGCCGCTAAAGGCTTAGAACCGCAAACGCGCAAGCTCTTTGAAGTGTGCCGCATGCGATCGCTGCCGATTTTTACCTTTTTTAACAAAATGGATCGGCCCGGACGCGAACCCCTAGAGCTAATGGACGAAATTGAGCAAGAGCTGGGGCTACAAACCTATGCGGTGAACTGGCCGATTGGCATGGGCGATCGCTTTCGGGGTGTGTTTGATCGGCGTAAGCGACAGTTTCATCTGTTTGAGCGCACAGCCCACGGTAGCCGCGAAGCTAAAGACACAGTGCTAGATCTCAGCGACCCTCAAATTGAAGACCTGCTACAGCAAGACCTTTACTACCAGTTCAAAGAAGAACTGGAAATGATTGAGGAGTTAGGCCCAGAGCTAGACCTGGAAAAAATTCATGCCGGACAAATGACGCCTGTGTTCTTTGGCAGCGCCATGACGAACTTTGGCGTTCATCTATTTTTAGAAGCTTTTATGGACTACGCGCTGCGGCCTAGCCCTCGCAACAGCAGCGAAGGCGAAATTCCGCCCACCCACGAAGATTTTTCGGGCTTTGTCTTCAAGCTACAGGCAAACATGGATCCCAAACACCGCGATCGCGTGGCGTTTATTCGGGTTTGTTCTGGCAAGTTTGAAAAAGACATGGTGGTCAGCCACGCTCGCCTGGGTAAAACCGTACGCCTTTCTCACCCGCAAAAGCTGTTTGCCCAGGGGCGGCAATCGTTAGAAGAAGCTTATCCCGGTGACGTGATTGGCCTAAATAATCCGGGGGTGTTCGCCATTGGCGACACTATCTACCAAGGCAGGCGACTAGAGTATGACGGCATTCCCTGCTTTTCGCCAGAACTTTTTGCTTATCTGAAAAATCCTAATCCGTCTAAGTTTAAGCAGTTTCGCAAAGGCGTCACTGAGCTGCGCGAAGAAGGAGCAGTTCAGATTATGTACTCTGCCGACGAAGCCAAACGTGACCCGATTCTGGCAGCGGTGGGGCAACTGCAATTTGAGGTAGTGCAGTTTCGACTCAAAAATGAGTACAACGTAGAAACGCTACTAGAACCTCTAGGCTACAGCGTCGCCCGCTGGGTAGATGGCGGCTGGGAAGCCCTGGAAAAAGCAGGCCGTTTGTTCAACACTGCTACGGTCAAAGATAGCTGGGGTCGTCCGGTTTTGCTCTTCCGCAATGAGTGGAACTGTCAGCAGGTGGAAGGAGAACATCCCGAACTGAAGCTCAGCAAAACGGCTCCTGTAGTCGCAGGTCAGCAACCAGAAGAGATCTAGTTAGAAGCATTTTTCATTGCGGTAAAGATCGCAAAATGCTTTCTACGTCTTGCTTTAAGGTTGGTAGTTCTTT